>JBIKZM010000227.1:0-3097 GCA_044354735.1 Crocinitomicaceae bacterium | reverse complement strand
GGGCATGCAGGTATTTTCTCCAACGCCTGGAGTTTGGCGCATATCATGCAACTTTTCTTGAACAAAGGGCAAATGGCGGGTATGAACTTCTTCTCAGAAGCCACCTACACCGAATTCACCAAACAACAGTATCCTGGCAACCGCCGCGCCGCTGGTTTCGATCGCCCGAACGCAAGCGGAGGCGGTACCTGCGACGTCTTGGCATCTCAACAATCTTTTGGCCACTCCGGCTTCACGGGCACCCTCGCCTGGGCCGACCCCAAAAACAAAGTCATCTTTATCTTTTTGTCCAACCGCGTCCACCCAAGTCAAGACAACTGGAAACTCCGTGACCTGAACATCAGAACCGACATGCAGCATGTGGTGTATGAGGCGTTGGCGAGGAGGGGAAGGTAATCCCTCCCTCAGCACCAACTTCTTCACCCATTTTCTATTCGAATTACGAAAATCTACTGAATATACTTTGCCAGGTCTAGTTTAATTTTGGAGAAAACTAACTCCTATGCTAAAAGTACGTAATTTTGTACCTAAATCGGTACTTATGTTAAGCGCAACTTATTCAGAATTCAGAAAAGACCTCAAACAGTTCTTAGATCAAGTCATTACCAATGTGGATACCCTCATCATTCACAGAGGTAGCGGCAAAGCTGTTGTGGTCATGTCTTTAGAAGAGTACAACGCATTGTGCGCCACAAGTCATGAACTTTCATCAATCAAAAACAAAGCACACTTAGATGCTTCTATCCAACAAATTGGAAAGGATATGATTGATTTTATCCCAGAATGAATATCAGCTTTACCCCAAGAGCTTGGGATGACTACCAATATTGGATGAACCAAGACAAAAAGAAAATTGTCAAAATAAACCAACTTCTTAAGGATATTCTCAGAAATCCATTTGAAGGGATTGGTATGCCAGAGCCTTTGAAATTTCAATATACTGGTTTTTGGTCTCGCCGAATTGATCAAAAAAACCGATTGATTTATCAAGTCCTAGAACAACAAGTTATTGTTGTTAAGTGTAGGTATCACTACGACGATTAAAGCAAGCCAAGACTTTAATTGAACCCACCAAGGGTTTTCACCCTAAATCACATTTCATTCAAATAATAAGTGCTGTTAATCCGTTTTCATGCGGTTGAGAAAAAAACCGTTTCTCAGTCCTATTTTAAACTGCATGTCTAAAGAATTCTCTCCATTAAACAATAACGACGATCCATCACTGCGCCTGAGCAAGCGCGAAATAGAAGTCTTGAGGCTCATCTGTCAGGAAAGAACAAATCAGGAAATGGCTGCTGCCTTGTTTGTATCGGTCAAAACCATTGAAGGGCACCGCGAACGCATCAGGCATAAAACGAATACCAAGAACATCGCTGGCATGGTGCTGTATGCGATTAAGCATGGGATTTTTGAGGTGTGATATCAGACTATAACCCTACCTCACCACCAACACCTTCGCATAACGATTTTGGGTCTTGTTTTGTATAACCAAAGTATAGTTCCCGATAGGAAGGTTGACTACGGCAATTTATACTACGATTCAAAAACGAAAAAATTAGCTGTACTTGTAAGGCTCCTCTTGCTCAATTAACTTCTCTATATTTTTGAGCACATGATTCATGTAGCGCTTCCAAAAAATCTTTGCAAATAACCATTGAAGTGGCGCTAATACAATTCCTTTTGCTTTAAGTATATAGGTATACTCAATTTGAATGAGATCTTGTTGAATTGGAATTGTTTTCCAAACACCTTCAAATTCATAAAATCCCAACATCCATGATTGAAAGTCATCTACTTTAATTCGCCAGTATTGATTTTCTTCCCGTTCAAGCACATGATCTTTTGATACATAGCCCCCTTTTTGACTCCATGAAGGCGCAGCAAATACTTTTTTAGTAGAACATATTTGCCCCCAATGCTTATCTTCAGTGCAATGTGTTATTTTGGGCATCAACCCATATCCAGTATGCACCTTTGCTACATCGACTAACATTGGTGTTTTAAAAGCGCGCTCTATAGCACAATTATACAGCGCGGTAACTTTTAATTTGTACTCCATTACTGATTCACAAAATAAATCGAATTGGCTACCATGAGTTTGCCGCTTTCCCAGAAACCGCGGAAGAGCGGGTTATCGATGAAATAGACAATTGTGCCGCGGCCAGAAGGAACACTTCCTGCAATATGTGCTTCGGATTGCTGTGTTTTGACACGTGCACCTACAAAGCCATTGACAGCTGTCGCGTTTTTGGCTAAAGCGAAAGCAGGTTTTCCATCGAGTTGGTAAACGGCAGTGCCCTGGCGCAAGGTGTAGTAGAAATCATAGCCAAAGACCATCGGGTTGCTTTGGTCAATGATACACGGATATATGGCGCCAGTGATGGCATCTGAAATTTGATCGCGCTCTTGGTCGGCATAACTCACGGGGGCTGGAGCTCCAGCTGCGCCTTCTTTGCGCTTGAGTCCATATCCTTGGTCGGCCAGCACATCTATGGCGCCGCCGATCGCGATGAGCGTTCCGCCTTTACCCACCCAAGCCGTGAGGGCTTCGTTGCCCGCGATGTCGTATCCGCCTTCGGGTACAAAAACGACGTCTAGATCAGCGAGTGCGTTATTGAGGTCATCTTCAAAAATCAGGTGAGCAGGTTTGCCCAATTGCTGCTCAAAGAAATGCCAAATCTCACCTACATTCAGTGATGAAAAACTGTCGCCAGCGAGAATCCCTACCCTCGGGTTGGGTACCATTTTCACGGATGAAGAACCAAAGTCGGTACCGCCATCTACCATTCCAGTCACTAGCCCTTTGATGTCAACTGCGTAACGGGCTGCATAATCATTGATGAGCGCATGAAAATCGGGGCGCTTGTTTTCACCTGTGAGCAATAACAATGTTCCTGGCGCATAAGTTTGGCCAGCGAGTTTGAAGCCTTTTTCGTGAAAATAAACTTTTAAGCCCGCTTGTTGCACCGCATTTAAAAACTGTGCAGTGCGCAAAGACTCCCAACGCACCGCATAAGCGATAAATCCTTCTGTTGCCATAAAATCTGACTTAGGCGCCGGACTAGGAATAAATGGCGTGGCTTTGAGCTGCGTTTCC
>JBIKZM010000228.1:0-3097 GCA_044354735.1 Crocinitomicaceae bacterium | reverse complement strand
TTCGTTCTTTTTTGTTTAATGACTTTCATCGTCATTTTTCCACCTCTTTTCAATCAAGCTATCCAGCGAATACTTGCCGGGGCCGGTTAGAAACAAACTCAGGTAGATCAAAAGGTAAAGCAACCCGTGTTCTTTGTCTTCTAAGGGGTCACCTCCATGCACATTGAAAACGATAACGATCAGACAAATAATGAGGGGAACAAGTGCAATACGGGTAAACAGACCTATTACAACGAATATTGAACAAAATAATTCCGCGAAAACCGTAAGGGCGTACGAAACGGTTGTCCCGACATGAAATGGATCGGGCCAGTCTTTACTCCCTTCGGAAAAGTCGTTGAACTTTGACCAACCATGGAGGATCATTAAGGCACAGGCTACCCTAAGGAGCAGAAGCGCCACGTCATTGAACCAGGCCTTGGTGGATAAAAATTGTTTTAATCGATTTTTCATGAGTTAAATTTAATGCAATCTGATTTACATGACACTTTCCCAACCTTGTAAACCTTTATGAGCAGGGCGATGTAGAGATTAAAAGAAAGTTGATTGGTTCGATATTTCCCAATAAGATGGTTTACGAAAAAAATTCAGTTCGAACCGTTGAACTGAACCCTGCCGTGGAGCTAATCTTCAGTAATGTCAAGCGTTCCAGAGGTAGAAAAAAAAGAAAGCACACCGATTTTGGTGTGCTTTCCCATAGAGTGGAGTCGGAGGGGTTCGAACCCTCGTCCAAACGACGAGTTTTCAAGCTTTCTACATGCTTATTCCTCGGTTGTTTTTCGATCCAGGCACGGACAAGAACACCCAAAACCTGAACTTAGGTACTGAATTTCGCATTTGCTTAGTACCGTCGCAAACACTAGCCTAATGGGATGAACTTTCGAGTGGTAAATCGATTAGGCGACGATTTACCGAAAGTACTTGTCCGACCTACTATACTTCAGTCAGATTAAGCCAACTAACATTCAGTTAATTAAGCAGCAAGTGCGTATGACGTGTTGTCATTTATTGTTCGTAGCATTTGATTTAAGAGGAACACTACAAGCCTCTGCATGCTGACACCTGACTACCGCTATCGCTGTCAAATCCAATGTCGACCCCAAAGAACGTTTGTACAAAGGTACGAAGAAAGCTGTGCGTTTACTATGATAATTTAAAAATCTCCTTTATATAATTAACAAAAACACCTTCAATTTGCCAAAATTTAAACAATTGTTTAATTTTTTTTGGTTTTTAAACATTCGTTTAAAAAGAGTGTTTAACTTTGCGGCGCGCTTACCAAAGTAGATACATGAAAATAGACCAAAGTACAGAAGAAAAAATCAAGGCAGCTGCCAAGAAAGTTTTCATGACCAAAGGTTTTGATGGCTCTTCGGTGCGCGATATCGCCAAAGAGGTGGGTAGTAACGTGGCGCTGCTCAATTACTACTTTCGCTCCAAAGAAAAACTCTTTGAACTCATCTTTGAAGGCGCCATGAGCGATTTTCTGCAGTCCATGATTGCCGTGTTTAGCTCAGACCTTAGTCTCAAAGAAAAAGTAGAGCAACTCATCGACAAAGAATTCTCGTTCTTTTTGGAGCATCCCGAGCTCCCTATGTTTATTTTGCAGTCTTTGCACCAAAATAAGACGGATGCCCCCATGCCCAGTCACTTTTTAGAGCCTATAGCCAATACCGGCATTTTTGAACAATTTGAACGCGCAAAAGCCCAAGGAGAAGTCAGAGACATCAGTATTAGAAACGTGACCTTGCTCTTGATGTCTAATATGCATTATCCCTTTATGTCCAAAAAACTGACCATGCAATTTCACGGCATTAGTGCCGAAGCATTCGATGAAGACTTGAAAAAGCACAAAGAAATTATCAAAGAACTCATTACCAATTATCTATTTATATCAAATCCAAAAGCATGAAAATGAAAACCCTGTTCTCCGGCGGGCTACTGAGCCTACTCATTGGTTTGTCTGCCCAAGCCCAAACTTTAGATTTGGCTACTTGCTTGCGCATGGCAGATGCTGCCAATGCACAAATTAGAAGTGCCCAACTAGATGTGGCTATTAACGAAAGCCAACGTGCAGCGTATCTCTCCTCGCGCTTGCCTTCTTTGAGTTTTGCTGGTGACTACCGTTACAATGCTGTTATTCCAGGGCAGGTAGTTCCCGCGCAGTTTTTTGGCGGCGCTGCCGGCACCTTCGCCGAGGTCAAATTTGGTGTTCCTATTGTACTGAGCAATACTGTACAGCTCAATCAAATTTTGTTCAACTCGCAAGTCAATTACGGCTTGGCAGCATTGCGTATCAACAGCGAAATCGTCAAGATCCAAAGAGACATGACCATCCAAGAGGTGAAGCATCAGGTGGCCAACACTTACTTTATCTTGCAGGGCATGTATCAACAACTTGTGTTTATCGATAGCAATATATCTTACGCCAATCGCATCCTCAAAAACATGGATTTGATGGTGGCACAAGGCATGATGGTGCAAACAGAGGCCGATAAAATCCGCATCAATAGACTCAATCTAGAAAACACCCAAGCCAATCTTGAGGCTACCAAAAGTCAGCTAGAGGACCTCCTTAAAATATTGATAGGCCTCGATCCGAAAGCCAAACTTTCATTGCAGAACGACGAAATGGTACAAAAATCTTTGTTGGTCGATCAAAATGCAGCCAATTTGTTTGCCATCAAGCTTCTCGAGCAGCAGCAACTCATGGCGCAAGAAGAAGCAAAAGGCATCAAGATGGGTTACTTGCCAAATGTCAATCTTTATGGCATTTATCAATACAATATCAACATGAACCCCGAGACCGATTTTAGAACGGGTATCGACGGTGCTTTTATTGGTTTGCGCGTCGATTGGAACCTTTTTGACGGCCTAGACAAGCACCATAAAACGGCAATGAACGCACTTAAACAACAGCAAATTGAAACCCAAACAGCGCTTGCTCAGCAACAGCTCCAGATGCAAATTGACCAAAACAAAAGACTTGTTGAAGTCAAGGCCAATGCGCTCGACATATCCAAAGAGCAATTGAAATTGGCAGAAGCTGTGCACCAACATGCCAGCCTCAAGTTTGCAGAGGGGCTCATTGGAACCA
>JBIKZM010000226.1:0-3107 GCA_044354735.1 Crocinitomicaceae bacterium | reverse complement strand
AGGCGCACTCATTTTACTGACCTACGAGAAGAACTTACAGAAAGACGCGCAGCTTCAAGTAGTCAAAGACCACTACACAGCCGCTATTTTGTCTATTCCGGAGCGCGCACAGACCCTCAAACGTGATTTCAGGGGCAATATCCATGTCTTGACGGCCGAAAGTGTTTTTGGCGTCGAAAACTTAGACACCAACTATACTTTGGTGAATATCCCCAAAGATTATTTTTTCAAATACCTTATACCCATTGTCGATAGCAACCAGACACGCTTGTTTTACTCGAGTTACAGCGATATCTACCCTGCTTTTGAATATGGCAGTTTGGATCAACTAGATTCAACATACAAAACATTGGTAGAGATCCAAGACGACCTCATGATGGAGCTCTATCGCTCAGAATACAAGTGGGTAGATGTGCGCACCAAACTTTGGGCAAAGAATCTAGAAAATCAGACGGGAGTTGATGCTGAAATATACGTGGGTGCGCGTTATTTTACGCAATCTTTGTATTACAAACCCGTTTATGCGCCACTCTTTTTGGTGCAAGACACCATTTATATTTTTGATTACCCCAAAGATCTGTTGCGTGTCTACTTAAGCGATGGCACACCTGTTCGCTCCGTACCCATCTTTCATCATTACCAAGCCAAACAAAGTGGCTTTCAAAGAAATCTCCAACAGGACCGACAAACCGGAAAAATATACGCTATTTTCGAACAGCAAGGGCATTTTTATGTCGGATTGCTGGATTTACAGACCGGAATGGTCATCCAAAAAGTGAAGCTCGCATTTAGATACGTGGAGAAGGTGAGGGTGCACAACAACGAAGTGTATTTTATCTACAGACCTTTTGAGTCTACGCAAAAGAAATTCCTCTACAAGCAAAAATTACCCACCAGAGAAAATTAAGGGTGTAAAATCACTTGGATAGAAACAGGTAGGTGATCAGAGCTTCCACCCAAATATTTAGGACCCGCATACGTTCTATTCGGAACGGTTTGTCCTTTGTATTCGGTCAGTAAATAAGGGAAATCATGGATTTTACCACTTCCGGTTTGCACTTGTATTTTACCATTCAAGGCATTCGAAGAAACAAAGATATGGTCGAGTACGTCCCATTCGTTTTTGTAATTATAAGAACCTCCAAAAGTACCACTTGACTTCGTGATTTGCGGAATTAATTTTGATGCAATAAGTTGTGGGGCAGCATCTTGAGGATGATCATTTAAATCTCCCATGAAGATGATTTTGGCTTTTGGTTCGCTGCGTTGAATAGAGTCAATGAAGTTGGTGGCCATTTGTGCTGCCTTGAGTCGGCGCACTGCGCTTTCGTCTGCTCCTGAGCGTCTGCTCGGCCAATGATTGACCAATACATACAAGGATTCTTTTTTATATTGGTACTGCGCCCAAACGATATCTCGGGAAGTAGGAATGCTGTCGCCGGGAAGCGTAAAGCGAATTTTACCCGAAGATTTCAAGCGCAGTAAATCTTTGCGATAAAACATAGCTACATCGATTCCGCGTGCGTCGGGGCTGTCGTAGTGCACAATGCCGTAGCGTTTGTCTTGGGCAATAACGTCTTCTAATACGCCGCGGTTTTCGATTTCACAAACACCCATGACCATTGGCATGTTGAGCTCAGCCATTACTTTGCGGATCTGTTGGAGTTTGACAGCGTATCGCTCGGCATTCCATTTGCTCTCTGCGCTCGGCAAAAACTCGGCGTCGTCGTTGGGGCCGTCAATGGTGTCAAACAAGTTTTCTACATTGTAAAAGGCAACCGTTTGAATTTGTTGTGAAAACGAAACGAAGTGAAGGAGAAAAACGAAGATTGCGAATAGATATTTTGGTAGGCGTATTTTCATTTTGATATTGTGTTTTTGTAGATAAAATTACCGATAACTTTCTATTTGACTTCGAATTTTATACAATCGAAATTACCAGCTACCACCGGAGCCGCCACCGCCAAAGCTTCCGCCGCCAAAGCCGCCAAAGCCGCCGCCACCGCCAGAAGAGCCTCCTCCAAAACCACCGCCGTAGCCGCCAAAATAAAAGAAGCCAGGCCCGCCGCGTCTGCCGCCGAATGTGGTGCCGCCACCGCCACCGCGCTTGATGAGTAAAAAGAGGATGCCTAAAATAGCCAGCAAGCCAAAAATACCTTTGGCTAAATCATTTTTGTGTATTTGCTTTCGGTAACTTTTTTCATTGATTTCGCCTTTGGCCAGCCCAAATAAGACGTCGAGCGCCTTGTTGATGCCATTGGCATATTGATTTTGCTTGAATTCAGGCAGGATTTCGTGCTGAATGATATCTTGGCAAGTGAGGTCGGTGATGGCAGCTTCTAAACCGCGCCCAGCTGCCAAATATACTTGCCTGCCACCATTTTCTTTGGTGGGCTTGATCAAAAATACCAAGCCGTTGTCTTTGTCTGCTTTACCGACTCCCCACGCTTCGCCGATTTCGGTGGCAAAATGCCAGGGCTCATCTGCGCCTAAGTCGTCGATAATGACGATCGATATTTCGTTGCTGGTCTCTTGTTCAAATTGATCTAGGCGCTGTTCAATTTGCGCTTGCTCTGCTTCACTAATTATATTGCTATTGGAGAAGTTATTGAGAAAGCGAGCAGGTGAAGGAGCTTTGGGTATTTGAGCTAATAAGGTGCCAAACCAACTCAGGATCAGGAGCAGATAAAGGTGTTTTTTCATCCGAAACTGATTTGATTGGGCAGTTCGTTTTGGTCATTTGCTTGCGGCGGAAAGTACTGAGCGAGCTGTGAGCCAGCTTCGGTGATGGCTGCGCAAAGCCCTTCGGTAATTTGGCCTATTTTAAAGTTTGACACCATGATATCGCGAACGCTATCCCAAAAATCATCTGGAACCAATTCATTGATGCCAATGTCGCCGATGATGGCTAGATTTTTTGTTTCGTAGGCCACGTAAATCAATACGCCATTGCGCTGTTTGGTGGCTTGCATGCCGAGCTCGTAAAATAAATCGACAGCGCGTGCGACCGGATCGATGTTGCAAGTAGCTTCTAAGTGCAAGCGCAGTTCGCCACTGGTTGTGGCCTCGGCCGCTGCAATGCTGACCAAGACCTTCTGTTGTTCGAG
>JBIKZM010000225.1:0-3111 GCA_044354735.1 Crocinitomicaceae bacterium | reverse complement strand
GCAGGAATGCTAGTGCTTTCTTCGTGTTCTAAAGAGCGCTCTTCAGCTACAGGTTGGGAATTCAATAACTACAAAAACGGTGGTTTTGAAAAATTCGATGCCCGTGAGCAAGAAACAGGCCCAGGTTTGGTCATGATTGAAGGAGGTACATTTACAATGGGCCGCACAGAACAAGACGTCATGTCTGACTGGAACGCGCGCGCTTCTCGTGTAACTGTAGCATCTTTCTACATGGACCGCACCGAAGTAACCAATTTCCATTGGTTAGAATACATGTACTGGATGCGCCGTGTTTACTACAAAACTTATCCGCACGTTTATAAAAAATGCTTGCCAGATACGCTCGCTTGGAGAACAGCACTAGGTTACCGTGAGAAATACGTCAATTACTACTTGCGTCATCCATCTTACCGCGATTACCCTGTTGTTGGTGTTTCTTGGTTACAAGCTAATGACTTTTGTAAATGGCGTACAGACCGTGTCAATGAAGCGATCTTAGTTCGCGAAGGCATCTTGAAATGGCATTTTGCTGAAGAAGGCTCAGCAGATGTTGGTGCTGCCAACAACGCTAGCTATGACAAAAAGTATGCTTCTGTACCTCAAAACATGTTCTCCACAGAAAATTACCTCAATGGAAACTATACAATAGAATCTGAAGGTGGTTACGTTGTCAACAAAGACGCCAAACCAAAGCCAAAGGTAGATTCCAAAACAAAAAGATCCGTTCCGCGCGATCCATACCAACTTGAAAACTACGACCCAATTTATGCAGACATGGACAACGGTCGTTTGGGTACCCGTCCTGTAAAAATGGAAGACGGTATCTTATTGCCTTCTTACCGCCTCCCTACCGAAGCAGAATGGGAATTTGCAGCTATGGGCCTCATTGGCAACTTAGATCCTAACTCTGAAAACATCAACGATCGCCGTATCTATCCTTGGGACGGCCACTACGTTCGCCAAGAAGAAGAGCAGTTTGCTGGTGCTATTCAAGCCAACTTCATGCGCGGCAAAGGCGACATGATGGGTGTGGCTGGTCGCCTCAACGACGGTGCAGACATTTCTGATCGCGTAGATTCATTTTGGCCAAACGACTACGGTCTTTACCACATGGCTGGTAACGTCTCTGAATGGGTAATGGATGTGTACCGTCCGCTCACTTCAGAAGTAGCAGAAGGTTTCATGCCTTTCCGTGGCAACAAATTCCAAACGCAACTTTTAGTTCCAGACGGTCTTTATGACAAACCTGTCAAAGCCAACGAAAACATCTATGATGTGCACGGCATGAAAGAATTTGTCAACGAGTTTGCACGTGTCAAATACTTGGCTCATGCCAACAAAAAGTACAGCCAAGAAGCAGGCAATAACTATCAGTCTAACTTCACCAATCAAACTGCAATAAAAGACACGAGCACCGCTAAAAATAAAAAAGATACAGCAGGTGTTCAAGGTGCTCCAAAACCAGGTGCTGTCAACAACGACCCAATGAATTCTCGTATTTATGCCAAACAAGACCCGCGCAAATACCAATTCAATGCACCTTCGAACTACTACGTTTCTAATAACTCTCAATTTACCTCGCAAGAGCGCATGCAATTTGAGTTTTTAGATACATTAAACATGATGTTAGATACAGCAATTGCCCTTCACAACCAAGGTCGTACCATTGCAGCATCCGCCTACGTTGAGCGCGTATTGTTTAACAAAGACCTACCTGCCGAAATCCAAGAAGGTACTAAAAAACAAGATTTACTTGAGCTAATGGCGCTTGCTTTTGATTACGAACAACCTACTGCCTACCTTGGCATCGATACTGCACTATTCAGTCGTGAATACTTAGAGCGTAAGTTTTTATCTTACAGTACTGACCCAACCATCACCACCTGGATCATGACACTCCGCAATGGCCTTAGTGAGTTCATCACAACAACCAAAGGTAGTCAGCGTTGGAGAGATGTTACAGTAGAAGAAAATGCCGGACGCTTGAACTACCGCAAAGACGACTACATCGACTACCTCGATGGAGACTTAGAATCTTCTATTTACTATAACAATACGCAGAGAATAGAAGAAATCAACAGCGGTATGCGCGACCCTAAATTGGTCATGTACCAGAGTGAGCACGAAAACAACAACCTCCTTAACGAGCAAATTAACGCAGGTAAATCAGGTTGGCCAACAACACTTATCTCAGACAAGAGCCGTGTGTACAAAGGTGGTTCTTGGGCCGATATGGCCTACTGGCTTGCCATCGGTAACCGCCGCTTCCTAGACGAGGACAAAGCGTCTGCAACCATCGGTTTCAGATGCGCTATGGACCGCATAGGCAGCTCTCGCAGACCAGATATCAAAGAATAATTGGACATTCCATTTATATAATCCTTCAAAAGCCCGAGCAATCGGGCTTTTTTTTTGCAACTTTGCTTCATGGAAAAATGGCTTTCACTTTTTGATGCTTGTAGTGGAATATGCACTGATAGCAGACAAATTCAAAGAGATTGTATGTACATAGCGCTCAGAGGCGCCAACTTTGATGGCAATCAGTATGCACAACAAGCCATTGAAGCAGGGGCTAAATTTGCAGTTGTGGATAACGCAACCTATGCCAATGGCAAAAATATCTTACTTGTTGCCGACGGCCTCTCTTTTTTGCAAGACTTAGCGCAAGCCCACCGCCTGCGTTTTGACATTCCTGTTATTGGAATTACCGGAAGCAATGGCAAGACAAGCACCAAAGAACTTGTCAATTGTATATTACAAACCCAATTCAAGGTCTTGTGTACAGAAGGCAATCTCAACAATCATATTGGTGTTCCGCTTACCCTACTCCAATTGAATCAAAACCACGAAATCGCTATCATTGAAATGGGCGCCAATAAGCCCCTTGACATCGATGAATTGTGTCGGATTGCCTCACCTACCCATGGGCTCATTACCAATATAGGAAAGGCACATCTTGAAGGTTTTGTCAACTTTGAAGGTGTCCTTAAAACTAAATCTGAGCTCTATGACCACGTTGCGCAACACAACGGAGGACTATTTGTAAATGGCGATGATCCTATTCTCCTCGCTGCAGCACAACAGCGTCATATCGCTTTGTGCACATATGGT
>JBIKZM010000224.1:0-3123 GCA_044354735.1 Crocinitomicaceae bacterium | reverse complement strand
AAACAACCAACTTGGCTCGCCCCATGTATGAAAAAAACTCGCGAATATGATGTAGTTCAGGCTGACAATAAACGTATTCTTCTCTAAAAATTCTCGGCTATTGAAAACCCAATTGAGTGCAACGGCATTTACCAAAAGCATTAAGAAATGGGCCAATAAATGCGCTGCAGGTAGTTTGGCGAGGTAAGGAAGGAGTTGTTGTACTTGCGGAGCATGACCGAAAGGCGCTGAGTAACCTAAAAAATAGCTGATAGGGTACAAGCCGAGTAATACAGGCAGCAAAAGCAAAACCCCAACACGGTTGTCTAAAAACAATCTGAGCACCTTCAAATTTAGTACTAAACCACAAGGATTGCCCATTGTTGTGAATAAGTCACCTCGATTGTTTAAAAAGAAGATAAGTTCTTGTTAAATCACTGCGTACAAATTTGTGTAAAACCTAAAAAACAATATATTTGCTTTCCTAATTTTTGAAAACAACACAATGGATAAGCCTAGAAATCGTTACGCAGATGCAGATTTAGAAGAATTCAAAACTCTGATCCAAAATAAACTCAAAGAAGCTTATGTAGATTTCGACTTATTGAAAGGCTCACTATCTCATACCGATGACCACGGCACCTACGATACCGGCCGCACCTTCAACATGATGGAAGACGGTTCGGAAACGCTTTCAAGAGAAGAAGTAGCCCAATTAGCTGCCCGCCAAGAGAAGTTTATCCAAAGCTTAAACGCTGCACTTATGCGCATCGAAAACAAAACCTATGGCGTTTGCCGTGTTACAGGTCTTTTGATTCCGAAAGAACGCCTGCGTTTGGTACCACATGCCACCATGAGCATCGACGCCAAAAACGCCCAAAAATAACGCGTGAAAAAACCACTGCTTTTTAGCGCCATTTTGGTCCTTGCCTTATTACTGCTCGACCAATGGATCAAATTAACCGTCAAAACACAATTCGCCCCCGGACAATTCCAACCGCTTCTTGGCAATTGGTTGGCTTTGCATTACACCGAAAATCCAGGAATGGCATTTGGTCAAACTTTCGGTGCGAGCATGTGGGCCAAACTCTCACTGAGTTTGTTCAGAATTGTTGCCATTGGCCTGATCATCCGATATCTCTACAAACAAATCAAATTGGGAACCTCCAAAGAGTTTCTGATTGTGGTGTCTTTGGTCTTGGCTGGTGCCACGGGCAATTTACTCGACTCCATGTTCTACGATCTCTTTTTTAGCATCGATCCTTGTATTCCTTTCAATCAGCTGGCGGGTAGTGGCCATAAAGCCATATGTCATGCTGGGCATTTCAATTATGCCGTAGAACTCAGACACCAAGGCTTTTTGTTTGGAAACGTGGTCGATATGTTTCAGTTCAATGTGCGCTGGCCAGCCGCTATGCCGCTCGTTGGAGGTGCAGATGTATTCCCAGCTATCTGGAACTTAGCAGATTTCTGTATTTCGGTGGGCTTGTTTTGGGCAATTATTCGTCAGAAAAAGTTCTTCCCTAAAGAAGTAAAGAATGAAACTGAAGCGTAGTCTTTAGAAATTCCACTTCATGCTGCGGTCGTCTAGCATCGCAAAAGAGACTTTCCAGGCTGTGGTGGGTGTGATCTGGTTTCCATCGGAAATAACCCCGTAGACACCAACCCTGAGTCTTCTTCGGCTCAGTTTGAAATTGCGCTCCAAGCCTGCCAAAACCTCGTAATGTTGCCAGTTGTATTCTTTGATGTACATAGCGCCGCCGCCCACCACTAAGCCCACGCGCGTTTTCTTGAAGTATGGAATTTTGTTCAGGATGGCTCCGTTGTCATGGTGCACATAATGCGCTTGCATGACGTAATCTATGGTGCGCAGCATCGTATCAAAACCTTGAAATGAATAAAGCGGATTAGAAAACCAAATTGGGTCGCTTCTGCGCTGAAATTTGTAGTCGGGTTCATAGACTGAACGCGCGCTCAGGAATTTCCCGACCGATGCTCTATAGGAGGAGGTGCCCAAGGTACCAATCTTGAAAGTCTGCATGATCTCTACTTGCAAGTATGCGTGGTCTACGGCACTATTGAAAATTTTGGGCAAGCCACGCTCGTAATTCACCGAAAAAGTAGGGTAGGCAGAGCCCAAAACCACTTTGCGGTAAGGTTCGCGCATGTAGCGCTGTTTGGGCGTATACGAAGCGCCAAAATTCAAGATGTAGGCGTTGTAGGGGTCAAAAGCAAGTGGGTCGTTGTTGGGTAGTGCTTGGTCGATGCCATCCAAAAATTCAAACCCTTCTAAACTCCTTCTTTTGGTGTATTGAGAGTTGGCATAAGCGTAAAAACCGTTGAAAAGCTCGTATTCAAGGTTGATGTTCAGTTTGGTAGATTCAAAGAAGTTGTCTCGTTTGTAAATCTGGGTAATGGCATCAAAGCCTCGTATCACGTCAAAGTCATGAGTAAGGGCAACCCGAAGAAAGCCAAAATGAAAAGGATCAAAACGGTATTTCCACCAGGTGTCGCCCTTCCAGTCGCCGTTCAAAAAGCCATAACTAACGCGGGTATATGAGTCAAGGGTGCGTTCGTCTTTCCATTTCTTGAAATAATCAAAGCTCGGGGCCACACGCGGACCTCCAATACCGATTGGTTGCACTGTAGAGGCCAAAGAGCCGATGGTCCACTGTTGTTTGAGTTCTCGGTTGCGGTGGTCTACACCAAACCACAGCACTTTGAGCACTGTCACTTTATTGAAAACGGCATCTATACTGTCTAGGTATTCTTTGCGGTTGAGGTATGCTGTAATGGAGTCTTTGGCGCGGATAAATTTGATTTCTTCGTCGGTGAGGGCAATAGCGCGTTTTTGCACCCAGTAGGCGCTGTCGCGCTCGTAGGCCTCCTGACTGGTCACAGCTACTTCTGAATTGAAATATCTTTTGGCAAACGCAGGCTCAAAGTTGTAGTGGCTATATAGCGCTTCTGTTTTGCACTGGCTCACTTCGTTTTTGTACTTTACACCATAAGTCAGTAGTTGCTTTTGCAGCACGCAAAGGGTGTCTCCCTGAATTTGGTAATCTTGCTCGATGCGGAAATAATCGTAGATCAATAAATTTCCTTTGTTCATAGTGAGGTCCAGCTTTTGCACCAGCCAAAGCG
>JBIKZM010000032.1:0-9434 GCA_044354735.1 Crocinitomicaceae bacterium | reverse complement strand
TTAAGTTTCTATTTGATCAAGGCTGCCCCTTAGTTATTTTAGCGTGCAATACGGCTTCTGCAAAGGCGCTGCGCACCATTCAACAAAAAGACCTGCCTCTGTTGGCGCCAAACAACCGTGTTCTTGGTGTGATCAGGCCAAGCACCGAAGTGCTCGGAGAACGCACCAAAAGCGGCCATGTAGGCATTTTAGGCACGGCTGGCACCATCAACTCTGGGTCTTACCCGATTGAGTTGGCCAAGTTTGCGCCGCATGTAGATGTACATCAGCATGCTTGTCCCATGTGGGTGCCGCTCATAGAAAACCAACAATATGCCCACGAGGCAGGGCGCTTATTCATCGCTGAAGATGTGCAAGCTCTCATGAACCAGCACACAGCAATTGACACCATTTTATTGGCGTGTACGCATTATCCTGTTTTAAAGCAACAGATAGAACAAATTGTTGGCTCGCAAGTGCAAGTGGTTGCACAAGGAGCTATAGTTGCAGCAAAACTCATAGATTATTTAGTTGCACATCCAGACATGGACAAACGCCTTTCAAAAGAGGCGAAAACAGTTTATTTCACTTCAGAAGCGCCGCAGGTATTTGATGAAAAAGCCAGTTACTTTCTGCAACAAGAAGTGGCTTCAAAACACCATAGTTTTTAGCAACTTAATGAAGCTTTCTGCTCAATTCAGTAAGCAGTTGTTCATTGAGTGCTTTCTGTAACTCAGGGTGGCCTGCATAATATTTCAAACTCTTTTCGAAAGTAGCTTTGGAACACCTCGCCTTTTTGAAAATGCTTTTGACAGAAATGTCTAAGGCTTCTTTGTATTGACTTGGCACTCCATATCTGCTCTGATAATGGGTTTCTAATAAAGTAATTTCTTCTACTAATGGGGCCATTTGCGCAAGCGGCAGGATGCCTTGTGGAACAGTATTTTGTTGGCAAGCATTCAACACTAACAAGCAGAAAATTATGGTTGTGATTTTCATCGAGGCAGAAAAAGAAGACGTTCGCCTAAATGTTGTTCTATAATTTTTGCATCGGCATAAACACAGTTGCCATTGACGTATGTACTATGAATATGGTTGGCAAATTGATGTCCTTCAAATGGAGACCAACCGCACTTGTAAAGCAAGTCTGCTTTATTGACGGGTTTGTCTGGCGTGGGCGCTACAAGGACTAAATCGGCTGCGTAACCCTCGCGAATGTAACCTCGTTCTTTGATCCGGAATAAGGTGGCTGGCGCGTGGGCCATTTTTTCGACGACGCGTTCTAGGGTTATTTTTCCTTCATTGACTTTATCTAGCATGGCCAAAAGCGCATGTTGAACAAGCGGACCACCAGATGGCGCTGAGCAATAGCCTTGTGCTTTTTCTTCGATGGTGTGCGGGGCGTGGTCTGTGGCCACGACGTCAATACGGTCATCTAAAAGCGCTGCCCATATACCTTCTCTATCGAAAGCAGATTTAACGGCAGGGTTCCATTTGATGAGGTTGCCCTTTGAGGCGTAGTCTGCGTCGCTGAACCACAAATGATGGATACAAGCTTCTGCAGTAATTTTCTTTTGTGCTAAGGGCAGTGTGTTTTCGAATAGCGCTGTTTCTTTCGCGGTAGAAAGGTGTAAGACGTGCAGGCGTGCGCCATGTTTTTTTGCGAGCGCAACGGCTTTGGAAGAAGATAAATAACAAGCCGCTTCATTTCTGATAAGGGGGTGTGCACTGACCGGAATTTGATTTCCGTATTTTTCTTGAAACGCGGCTAAATTGGCTCTGACTGTTGTTTCGTCTTCGCAGTGCGTAGCGATGAGCGCCCCCACACGTGAAAACAAACCCTCTAAGACACTTTCTTTATCGACAAGCATGTTTCCCGTTGAAGAACCCATAAAAACCTTGATGCCGCAAATTTTGGAGGTGTCTGTGCGCAGCACTTCTTCCAAATTGTCATTGGAGGCGCCCATGAAAAAGGAGTAGTTGGCAATAGCGTTGTGGGCTGCAATTTGGTATTTATCTTCGAGCAAGTCTTGGGTGAGCGCGTTGGGTACCGTGTTGGGCATTTCCATGAAGCTGGTGATGCCGCCGGCAACTGCAGCGCGAGATTCAGTATAGATATTGCCTTTATGGGTGAGGCCGGGCTCGCGAAAGTGAACTTGGTCATCAATACAACCGGGTAATATGAAAAGGCCACTTGCGTCTACTTCTCGTACTTGTTCAGCAACTGAGATTTGGGCAGCAATTTTTTCGATTCTGCCATTCGCAATTAGTATATCGCCTGTAAATCTTTTGCCTTCATTGACGATAGTGCCATTCTTGATGATCGTTTTCATGTCTTGTTTATTTCCAATTCATTTTGCGCATTTGCCAAACACCGAAAAATGCCTCTTTAAAAATACCTTTACTCATTTTGGATTCGCCGACAACCCGATCTACAAAAGTGATCGGAATTTCTTTGACTTTAAAACCAAGTTGAACAGCTGCATATTTCATGCAGATTTGAAAGGCGTAACCTTTGAATGGTATGCGATCCAATGGAATTTGCGCGAGCACCTTATGGTGGTAACATTTAAAGCCTGCGGTGGTGTCTTTGATGTTGATCAAGAGAATGAGGCGCACATAAACGCTGGCAAAATAGCTCATCAAGATGCGTTTTAGGGGCCAATTTCTGACTTTTCCGCCGCGTACATAACGAGAACCAATAGCGCAATCAGCGCCGTCTTCACAGGCTTTGACCAAGCGGGGCAGGTCGTTGGGGTTGTGCGAGAAGTCGCAGTCCATTTCGATGATGTAAGTGTAATCTCGGTCTAAGGCCCATTTGAATCCATGGATGTAGGCAGTGCCGAGCCCTAATTTCCCTGGTCTTTTTTCTAGAAAAACCGAAGGAAATTTTTCCATGAGCGCTTCAATTTGAGCGGCCGTACCGTCAGGGGAGTTGTCGTCGATGAAGAGGATATGATAACCCTGTTGCAGCTCCATAACTGCCGAAACCATTTTGGAAATGTTTTCGCGTTCGTTATAGGTGGGGATAATGATGAGGGTTCTTGGGCTGGCCATATCTTATTTGAACGAAATTAAAGAAGAAAAGTGACAAAAAAAAACCGCCACGAGGGCGGTTCTTGATTTGTTGTAAAGAAAGACTATGCTTCTTCGTCTTCGTCTTCTTCGTCTGCCGCGTCAGCACCTTTAACAGCGCCACGAGCCATTTTGACAGAAACAACTACTGCGTTTGCTGGGTCTAGGAATTGTACACCAGGAATTTCGATAGTGTTCACACGGATAGACTGACCAATGCGTAGTTTGGTAATGTCTAGTGTGATTGCATCAGGCAGTGCGCCTGGCAAACCGATACATTCCAATTGGCGGAAAACCGTCATGAGTTTACCTCCGGCCATTACACCACGAGAAGATCCTGTGATGCGAACTGGCAATTTGACACGTACTTCTTTGTTTTGGTCGAGTTCGTAGAAGTCAACGTGTTGGATGGTGTCTTTGATTGGGTGTTGTTGCAACTCGCGAATGATACCAATCGCTTTTTTGCCTTCGATGTCGAGGGCAACCTGAAATACTTCAGGAGAAAATACGATTTTATCAATTGCTGTTCGCTTTACTGAGAAGTGAGTTTGCTCACCTTGGCCGTAAAGCACACAAGGAACCAGGCCTGCATTGCGCAAAGCCGCAGCATCCTTCTTCCCTACGTTCGCTCGGAGCGAACCGCTCAAATGTGCTGTTTTCATGTTATATATTTATTTAAGAGATTACAAAATGTGAACTGATCGATTCGTTGTTGACCAAGCGCTTGATGACATCTGCAAAGAGGTCGGCAACGCTTACAACGCGAATTTTGTCGCTGTGTTTTTGAAGCGGAATGGTATCGGTAACGATGAGTTCGGTGAGTTTAGAAGCGGCAATGCGTTCGAATGCGGGGCCGCTCAATACAGCGTGTGTGGTGAAAGCGCGCACGCTTTTAGCGCCTTTTTCGATGAGCAAATCAGCTGCAGTGGTGAGCGTTCCAGCGGTGTCGCACATGTCGTCGATGATCACGACGTCTTTGCCAGCGACATCACCGATGACGGTCATTTCGGCAATTTCATTTGCTTTTTTTCGGTTTTTGTGACAAAGCACCAAGCCACAATTGAGTTTTTTAGCGTAAGAATTAGCGCGTTTGGCTCCTCCGGCGTCTGGCGCTGCAACCACAAGGTTTTCGTTGTCGAGGTTGTCGATTTGGTGGAAGAAGAGGGTAGAAGCAAAGAGGTGATCTACAGGAACTTCAAAAAAGCCTTGGATTTGATCGGCGTGGAGGTCCATGGTAATGATGCGGTCTACGCCTGCAGCCATGAGCATGTTGGCTACTAATTTAGCGCCAATGGCTACCCTTGGTTTGTCTTTGCGGTCTTGACGTGCAAATCCGAAGTAAGGAATGACGGCAATGATTTTGCGCGCAGAAGCGCGACGGGCGGCATCTATGAGCAATAGGAGTTCAAATAAGTTTTCGGTTGGAGGCATGGTGGATTGGACGATGAATACATCCTGACCTCTAACGGTTTCTTCGAAAGAGGGTTGGAATTCTCCGTCGGAAAAAACGCTTACCTTGACGTCGCCAAGAGCTGCACCAAATGATTTAGCGATGTTGGCTGCGAGTTGTTCGGAAGCCCTGCCTGCAAAGATTTTTACGCCCACGATACTTAAAATTGGATGCAAAGGTAAGGAATTAAGAACTAATTTTGTAGCACAATGAGTCAAAAGCTACAATATTCCTTGTTCAAACGCCTTTTCAGCTTTGCCAAGCCTTACAAAAAATACCTAGTTGTAGCCATTAGCGCCACGATTTTACTAGCCGCCCTTTCTCCTTCAAGGCCCTATGTTATTGGTCAGCTGATCGATCGGTATCTGCTCAAGGACAAAGACCCCAACATGTTGTTATTGGGCTCGTTGTTGGTGCTCATTATGCTTTTGTTAGAAGCTGTATTGCAAGTTGTTGGCACGTATTTTTCTAATTTATTGGCGCAATCGGTCATCCGAGATTTGCGTCAAAAAGTCATTCGACACTTCATGAAGTTGCGCGTGGCGTATTTCGATAAAAACCCAGTGGGTGCAATGGTGACTAGAGTTGTATCGGATATGGAAGCCATTACAGAAGTCTTTTCTTCAGGCATGATGGACATCGCTGCAGATTTACTGTCTTTGATCCTCATTGTCTTGTTTATGTTCTTGACCGATTGGCAGTTGGCTTTAATGACCTTGATTCCTGTTCCACTATTGATATGGGCAACCCGCCTTTTTGCCCGTTCCATGAAGTCCTCTTTTCAGCAAGAAAGACAGGCCGTAACTAAGCTCAACACTTTTGTTCAGGAACGCCTTACAGGCATGAGTTTGGTGCAGCTCTTTAACCGCCAACAACAAGAGGCCAGCCACTTTGAGCAAATCAACTCAGAGCACCGTGCCGCGCACATTAAAGCGGTTTGGGCCAACTCCATTTTCTTTCCTTTTGTCGAATTATTGAGTTCGCTCTCTATCGCTTCTTTATTGGTTTGGGGAGCGCTGCAAGCCGCAGGCAAGTCCGAACAAGAGGTCAGCAATATGTTTGGCGAATTGTTTGCGTTTGTCTTTTGGATCAGTCAGTTGTATCGCCCTATTCGCATGTTGGCAGATAAATTCAATATCTTACAACGCGGAACGGTAAGGGCCGAGCGCATATTTGCTGTACTAGACGAGCAAACAGACGTTCAAGACAAAGGCCATTTAACCGAGGTAGACTTCAATCAAAATTTGCGTTTTCAGGGCGTCAACTTTTCTTATGTAGAAGGCCAGCCCGTCATTACCGACCTCAACTTAGATATAAACTATGGCCAGACCGTTGCTATCGTGGGCGCAACAGGTTCGGGCAAAACAACACTTGTCAATTTACTGGGTCGATTTTACGAGCATCAATCTGGTCAAATTTTAATTGGCAAGGTGCCAATAGAAGCCATTGAATTGCAAACTTTGCGCAAGAATATTGCGATTGTTTTGCAAGATGTTTTCTTGTTTTCAGATACCGTTTTCAACAACATTACACTCGGAGACCCGTCCATTTCTCTCGAGCAAGTGATCAATGCGGCTAAAGAAGTTGGTGCGCACGATTTCATCAGTGCTTTGCCCGATCAGTATGCGCACAAAATTGGTGAAAGAGGCGGCACGCTCTCCACAGGGCAAAGGCAATTGTTGGCGTTTATTCGCGCCTATGTGTATCAGCCTTCTTTGCTTATTTTAGACGAAGCCACTTCAAGTGTTGATAGTGAGAGTGAATTCATGATCCAACGCGCAACTGACAAACTAACCGCAGGCAGAACTAGCATTGTTATTGCCCACCGCTTGTCTACGATCCGCAAGGCCCACCGCATTATTGTCATGGAAAAAGGCCGCATTATTGAACAGGGAACCCACGAAGAACTTCTCGAATTAGGGGGCCATTACAAGAATTTGTCTGACAGACAGTATTTCAATCAAGAAGCATGAAACGTTTCAAAATAGGTGGTGTACCAGAACACTTTAATTTACCTTGGCGCCTGGCCATTGAAGAAGGAAAGTTCAGAGATGCCGGTGTAGAATTGCATTGGTCTGACATGACAGGTGGAACTGGCCAAATGATCAAAGGCTTGCAAGCCGGCACACTCGATATCGCTGTGCTGCTTACGGAGGGCATTACCCGCGCCATCTTAAAAGGGCTAGATGCCAAAATTATTGCGGTGTATGTGCAAAGCCCTCTGTGTTGGGGTATTCATGCGCCATCCAATCAATCTTTGAACCAGTTGCCAGATTTAGATGGCGCCACTTTTGCGATTTCTCGCGAGGGTTCGGGATCACACTTAATGAGTTATGTGTTGGCGCAGCGCGAAGGCTGGGAGCCAGACGCCTTATCTTTTAATGTTGTCGGCGATGTTTATGGAGGTCTTTGGGCCCTCAATCACGGTGAAGCACAGGGTTTTCTCTGGGAAAAATATACGACACAGCCTTTTGTTGATCAAGGAAAATGCAAGCGTATAGGCGAGGTATATACGCCGTGGCCTTGTTTTGTCATTGCTGTCAGAAATGAGGTCTTGGCGCAAGAGGCAGACTTATTGACTGCTGTTATTCGCATTATCCAAGAGCGGGCAGCTCAATTGAAAGCCGCGCCCGACGCAGCAGAAGTACTCGCTTGGCGTTATGCCCTCAAACAAGCAGAAGTGACCGCCTGGTTGAAGCAAACTGAATGGTCTAAAGAGCTGCAAATGGATCAAGCAGCCATTCAAACCACAGTAGAAACCCTACTTGAGCTCGACTTGCTCACTGCACAAGAAGCTGAAAACTGGCCATCCAAGCTTTTTAAATGAGAAGTTTCGCCCTCTTAGCTTTTGCATTCCTTTGCCGGATCATTTCTGCGCAAGGCATAGATTTAGGCACTATTTCTTATTCGCCAGCTTTGGTGTCCAATTTAAGTCATGTATACAACGAAACATCGGGCCTGGCTTTTTTCAATGACACGATTTTATCTATCAACGACAGTGGTAACCAGCCCGTTTTACATGCTTTACGCAGTACTGATGGCCAACATTTACAAAGCTGGCCAATAGCTAATGCGCTCAATGTGGATTGGGAGGCGCTCGCCCTGAGCCCGACAATGCTATTTATTGGCGACATCGGCAATAATGCGGGCAATCGATCAACCCTTGATATTTATCGAATGGATAGAACGGCATTGCTCCCGACAGCAACTTCACTTTCAGCACAAAAACTTACGTTCAAATACGCCGACCAACCCGCACAATCTTTGCCGATCAATGCGCATAATTATGACAGTGAGGCCATGTTTTATTGGCAAGACTCTCTACATATTTTGTCTAAGAACTGGCAAAACCTCTGGACGCGGCATTATGTATTGCCAAGCAACTGGCAAGACACACTGGTGTTGAGTCCTCGCGATTCTTTTTATGTCAATGGGTTGGTAACTGACGCCGCCATAGATGAGGTGTCAAACCAGATATACTTATTGGGCTACAAAAAAGAACAGAGCGGTCTTTATAGCTCATTTATGTATAGGTTTTTGAATGCGAATAATCTATTCTTCGCGTCGGATTACCAACGCGTAGAGCTCGGATCAACCTTAAACTTGGCCCAAACGGAAGGGCTCTGTATGAGTGGAGCCCACAAAGGATATATGACCGGAGAACAAATTGTGTCGGTCATTACTATCGCAGCAAAATTGCATTCTTTTGATTTGAATACCGTTGGACTGACCGCTACATTGGAAAAGCCCAATATTTATTTCCATGCAAATATTTTATATATCCCTTCGGCACTTCTGCCCGACTATAAATTAATAGACACAAGTGGAAGAATGGCCTTAGAATGGCAATCCGGAAAAAATCATCAGGATTTAACGAATTTGAAACCAGGCACTTATTTTCTGATTGGCCCGAATTATCGGTGCACTTGGGTAAAATCCAATTGAAAATAATCTCGTTGTTCTTTGCTGCTCGGTGCTTGTTCACTAATTAGCCACATTTGTTCATTTGGCAACAGTTTAACAACTAAACTGCTTACATTCATACTTATAAACTTGCAGTATGATTTTACTTGTACCTCAATTTGACAACAATTTTTGGTGGGCCGGTGCAGCAGTGCTGGCTATTTTGAGCATCATTTTTGCCGTTTTTTTGTCAGACCGCAAAAATTAGAAGCTCTTTAGTGCACGCTGAATGTCGGTGTCGTGTGTATTTACGACTTGATAGTAGCCATGTTCTAAATACAAATGCCGGGCAATTTCTGCCTTGAGCAAACGCCTGATATTTTCTTTACTGTGCAAATATTCGTTGCGTTGAAAGCGCACGTTAAAGTCTTTGGCAGCAAACGAAGTGAACTGAGTGAGGAGCTGCTCATCGACCTCAAACTGCTTTAAAAAATCTTGTAATTTAAGTGCGGTATTGTTTTGATTGAGATAGTCAAAAGCAAAGGCATTGAACACGCCATTCCATTGCAATTCTGATAAGTAAAGAGATGTTCCGGAGGTGTCACCAGCGATAAACACATCGGGCATGATGCCGCCGCCGCCGTAAACGGTTCGGCCTTTGCGGGTTTTGTATTTGAGTGAATCAACAAAAATGCTGGAGTCTGGTTTAAAGTATTCTTCTGTGAGGGCTTTTTGTTCGTCTTCTTTGTAGGCCTCATAACCTTTTTCATATGGTCTTTGAATAGAACGACCAGAAGGCGTGTAGTAGCGCGCAATGGTAATGCGAATGTTGCTGCCATCTTTCAAGCGCTTGTCTTGTTGAATAAGCCCCTTGCCATAAGAGCGGCGACCCACAACTGTTGCGCGGTCGTTGTCTTGTAAGGCGCCGGCTAAGATTTCACTTGCCGAGGCAGATTGCGCATCGATGAGCACAACGGTTTTGGTTTTTTCTAGGATGCCAGCTGATGTAGCTCTATGTTTTTGCTCT
>JBIKZM010000223.1:0-3142 GCA_044354735.1 Crocinitomicaceae bacterium | reverse complement strand
TGCTTTTTAAACACGCAGCAAGCCATAATGTTTAATGTAAAACAAAGGCTTTTTTAGCAGGTTTCGGACCCAAAACAAAGCGCAACTCACCTCCTTGAATGAGGTCTAAATGCGAAATAAAAGGTTTTAAAAGTCTTTTACCATTCCAAAATACAGCTTGGATATACACATTTTGGTCTGAATTGTTTTCGGTGCTGATCTGCAAAGTATGTGCGTTATCAAGCACTATGGTCGCCTCTCTGACCAACGGCGCAGTGAGCGCGTAATCTGGAGAGCCCGGCGCAAACGGATACAAGCCGAGCGCAGAAAAGACATACCAAGCACTCATTTGGCCGCAGTCGTCATTGCCTCCCATGCCTTCTGAATTCAAGCTGTATTGCTTTTCAAGTATCATGCGCGTTGCGGCTTGTGTTTTCCAAGGCTGGGCAGTAAAGTTGTAGAAGTACGGAATATGGTGCGAGGGTTCGTTGCCGTGCACGTAATTTCCGATGATGCCCGACCGCATGATGTCTTCTGTATTGGCGAAATAACGATCGGGTAGTTCCATTTTGAACAAAGAATCAAGATGTGCAACAAAACGCTCCTCGCCCCCCATTTGCGCGATCAATTTTAGGGGTGCATGAGGTACGTAAAAGCTGTAATTCCAGGCGTTTCCTTCAATGAAACCTTGTCCGTGGGTGTCTAATGGGTCAAATGGTGTTTTGAAGTTTCCGTTTGTCAAGCGGGGGCGCATGAATCCTGACTGCGCATCAAAAACATTTTGAAAATTTTGTGCGCGCTTGTTGTAAAGCTGCGTAAGGCTATCTTTCTTGAATATAGTAGCCATTTGCGCAATACACCAGTCGTCGTAGGCGTATTCTAAGGTTTTTGAGACCGAACTACCACTTTGGTCTTCGGGTACGTAATTCAAATCAATATAAGCCCCGAGGCCTTCGTAAAAGCGCTGATTGGAAGTCTCAACAGCTGACCACAAAAATCGTTCGGGATTTTGCAGATAAGGATTTTGCTTCACTACAGCATCTGCCATCACCGAAACAGCATGATAGCCAATCATGCACCAATTTTCATTGGCATAGTGAGACCACACCGGCAACATATGATGCACACTTTGATGGTAATGCTGCTGCATAGACTCCAGCATGTCGGCATTTACTTTTGGATAAAACAGATTTAAAAAAGGTTGTTCGGCACGGTAGGTGTCCCACAAGGAGAAGGTGCTGTAGTTGCTAAAACCATCGGCCTTGTGTATGCGCTGATCCAAGCCCCGGTAACTTGAATCTACGTCCATAAACAGGCTCGAACCAATCAGGCAATGGTACCACGCCGTGTAAAAAGTGCTTTGATCTTGTAAATGAAGAAAAGTAACATCTTTGATCAGCGAAAAGGCGGCATCCCATTCTTTTTGAGCTTCAGCTGCATAATTTTCAAAACCTGACGTCGGGGCTTCTGCCAAAAGATTGCCCAATGCACCTTCAATAGAGACACCCGAGAGCGCCACCCTAAACTCAACTTCTTTGGCTGCTCCGAAAAACAAAGCCGCCTTGATCCCTTGCCCCGCGCCTTCTGCAAAATTGTGTTCGGTGTCAAATTTGCGCCAAAAACCTTTGTACATGCTCGGCTTCAAATCCTTAATTTGATAACTAGAAAGTGGAACAGACAAGGCAATTGCAAAATAAATGTTGCGGGTTCTACCCCAACCGTTGGTTTGTTTGTAGCCCGTGAGTAGCGTATCGTTTTCGACGCGCAAAAAGCACCATACGTTTTTACCGTCATAATTATAAATACCATGCGTCAGGTCGAGTATGAAATGAGTAGGTGCTCCGTCATTGAGCCTGTATTTATGGATGCCCACGCGTTTGGTTGTAGTGAGCTCCACATCGATATTGACTTCATCTAGATGTACTGCGTAATAGCCTGGTTTGGCAATTTCATCATGAGAAAAACCAGAACGATATCCTTTTTGAGGCGCCGCGGCTGTACCCGGATTCCACTGTACTTCACCCCTATTTGGCATCAATAAAACATCGCCGAGGTCGGAATGTCCGGTTCCACTAAAATGCGTGTGAGAAAAGCCTACAATGCTGCTATCTGCATATTGATAACCTGCGCAATACCGATAAACTTCTGGCTGGTATTTTCCTTCAACTGCAAATGGAATGGTATCTGTGTCGGGGCTCAATTGAACGGCGCCAAAAGGAACGGTTGCACCAGGAAAGGTGTGTCCGGCCTCACCTGTTCCTATGAAGGGCCTGACGCTTTGAGTTGGATTGTTTTGTGCTGAAAGCGGTGTCAAAAATAAATGACAGCAAAAAAGGGATAAAATTCGCATTGTTAAATATAAAAAAAAGCACGGCTTTGAAAAACCGTGCTTTGAAAAATTTGATAAAGGTTCCTTACAAAAGCTCGACCACCATTGCTGATGCGCCGCCTCCGCCATTGCAAATACCGGCTGCACCGCGCTTGGCGCCATTTTGCTTGAGCACGTTCAAAAGTGTAACGATAATACGCGATCCGGAATTGCCAAGTGGGTGTCCGAGTGCTACGGCACCACCATTGACATCTACTTTAGAAGGATCGAGACCAAGGATTTTTATGTTGGCCAAACCTACAACAGCAAATGCTTGGTTGAGCTCCCAGTAATCGATGTCTGAAATTGTGAGTCCTGCTTTGGCAAGCGCTTTTGGAATCGCCAAAGAAGGCGCTGTGGTAAACCACTCGGGCTCTTGCGCAGCATCGGCATAAGAAACGATTTTGGCAATTGGCTTCAGGTTGTATTTTGCTACAGCCTCTTCTGAAACGAGGATCAGTGCAGACGCGCCATCGTTGATTGTAGAGGCATTGGCAGCTGTAATGGTGCCATCTTTGTCAAAAGCTGGTCTTAAAGAAGGGATTTTATCTAAAAATACATTTTTGAATTCCTCATCTTCAAGCACCGTGATTGGATCGCCTTTGCGCTGCGGTACAGATACCCCAACAACTTCGTCTGCGAAGCGTCCATCTTGCCAAGCAGCAGCCGCGCGTTGGTAGGATTGAATAGCGAAGTCATCTTGATCTTGACGCGTGATTTCGTATTTGGTGGCGCACAACTCAGCGCAGTTGCCCATCGGAACCTTGCTGTATACATCGAGCAAGCCATCTTTAG
>JBIKZM010000222.1:0-3154 GCA_044354735.1 Crocinitomicaceae bacterium | reverse complement strand
AGTGGCGCGCAAAGCACCTGTAGGGCTTCGTTTTTTGCACCTTGCGGAATGATTTCACCTTTGAGTGGTTTACCACCATAAATTTCAAAAGAAGCCATGCTTTATTTTTTGATGAATTTTTTCTTTTTGTTCTTGTTGTTGTTACTCTTTTGCTTGTTAAAGCGTTGGTTTTTTTGCTGATTTTGACCAATTCCCATAGTTTTGAGGAGGGTATTGGTATGGACTAAATCATCGGGATTCTCTAAAATGAGGTCGCCTTTGGAAAGTTCCTTGAGTTGCTGTGCAATCACATTGTTTTCGACGGTGTCGTTGTTGTAGGCCAAAAACTGTTTTTTCATGAAATTGGCCATGGTGGTCTTGAGGAATTCTTTTTCCTCTGGGATGCTCACTTCTCTTGAGGCCTCTAAAATAGCTTGCGTGTATTTGCCGTAATGCCCATAGCGGATTTTACTCGACGGATAAACCATGCGCTGTGGCTTCTCGTTGAGCACTTCTGGCTTTGGTTTTTCATAAGGAGAATCTACATCGAACTCAAAATTAGACATCACAAATAAGTGTGTCCATAGTTTGTGGCGGTAGTCCTCGACATCGCGCAAGTGCGGATTGAGTTGGCCCATCACTTCTATGATCGCTTTGGCAGCGAGATTGCGCTCTGTGCGGCTGGAAAGTTCCATGGCATGAGCAATCATGTTTTGAACGTTGCGACCGTATTCTGGTAAAATGAGCGGACCACGCGTGGTGTTGTATTCCATATTTATTTTTCTAAGTATGCGCCTAAGGCGTTGTCGTAAATGGCTTTGGCTTCGGCAATGAAACCAAAATGTTGTTCGTCTATTTGAAGTTTGCCTTTGGTGACATGCCCTAAGAGCGTCATGTTGACACCAGAAGCCACCATATATTCTACAAATGCCTCTTCTTGTTCTTCGGTAACCGAAACCACTGCTCGGCCCTGACCTTCGCCAAATAAGAAGGCATCTAGACGGATGTCTGCATCGGAAACGATATCAAATCCTAAACCTCTGGGCATAGACATCTCGACAAGCGAAACGTACAAACCGCCATCGGCGACGTCGTGCACAGCAGAGACCAATCCTTCTGCAATAAGGCCTTTGATGGCTTGGTGCATTTGAAATTCTTTTTCGAGGTCAAAATACGGTGCCGGCGATGCTTTGACGCCGTGGTAAGTAGCGAGGTATTCAGATGATGCGATGTCTTCGGTGTAGTCGCCGATCAAGAAAATGAGATCCCCTTTTTGCTTGAAATCGAGGGTCATGATTTTATTTTTATCGGGGACAATGCCGATCATGCCAATTGTTGGTGTCGGGAAAACAGGCACTTCTTTGCCGTTCATAACGGTTTGGTTGTAAAAAGAGACGTTTCCGCCGGTCACTGGCGTTTCGAATTTCAAGCAAGCTGCAGACATGCCTTTGATGGCGCCCACAAATTGCCAGTAACACTCTGGATTGTAAGGATTGCCAAAGTTGAGGCAATTGGTAATAGCGCTTGGGTTACCACCAGCACATGTAATATTGCGCGCTGCCTCAGCAACGGCGATCATGGTGCCAATTTCTGGATCGGCATTGACGTAGCGCGAGTTGCAGTCTACGGTCATGGCGAGGGCTTTATTGGTGCCTTTGATATTGACGATGCCTGCATCTGAAGGGCGATTGGTGGTCATGTTGCGGGTACCGACCATAGAGTCGTATTGTTCGTAAACCCAACGCTTGGAGGCAATGTTGGGCAAGCCGAGCATGGCGTCAGCTACCACTTTGAGGTCTTGTGGTTCGGCAACTTGAGAGATATTGAATTTTTTATACTCTTGGTAGTAAGCCGGCTCGGTGTATTCTCTTTTGTATTGTGGCGCTCCGCCACCCAAGACGAGTGACTCGGCAGGCACATCGCCTACGAGCTCGCCGCTCATGTAATAGCGGACGCGGCCGGTGTCGGTGATATGGCCAATTTCTTCGGCGTGGAGGTCCCATTTGTCGAAGATGTCTTTGACGATTTGTTCTTTGCCTTTTTGAACCACTACAAGCATGCGCTCTTGAGATTCGGACAGTAAGATTTCGTAGGGCAACATGTTGTCTTGACGGGTCGGGACGAGGTCTAGGTAGATCTCCATACCGACCTTACCCGCTGCGCTCATCTCACAGGTGGAACAAGTAATGCCTGCCGCACCCATGTCTTGCATCCCGACAATGGCATCGGTCATGGAGAGTTCCATGGTAGCCTCGAGAAGTAGTTTTTCCATGAAGGGATCGCCTACTTGGACAGATGGAAGGTCGTTGGCAGAATCTTCGGTGATGTCTTTGGATGCAAAAGCTGCACCCGCAATGCCATCTTTGCCAGTTGCTGAACCGACAATGAAAACTGGATTTCCTGGGCCTTTTGCCGTAGCGGAGATGATTTTTTTGATGTCGATGATGCCAGCAGAAAAGGCATTGACAAGGGGGTTGGTGTTGTAAGATTCGTCAAAGAAGACTTCGCCACCTACGATTGGAATGCCAAAAGCGTTGCCGTAATCGCCAATACCTTTTGTGACACCTTTGACCAACCATTTGGTACGCGCCTCTTCAATATTGCCAAAACGCAAGGAATTGAGTTGTGCGATCGGGCGTGCGCCCATAGTGAAGATATCGCGGTTGATACCCCCCACCCCTGTGGCAGCTCCTTGATAAGGCTCTAGCGCACTTGGGTGATTGTGCGATTCAATTTTAAATACACAACCCAAGCCGTCGCCGATATCGACCAAACCAGCGTTTTCTTCGCCAGCTTTGACCAACATGTGCGGGCCATCTTTGGGCAGCGTCTTGAGCCAAAGAATAGAGTTTTTATAAGAACAGTGCTCACTCCACATGACGGAGTAAACAGCGGTTTCGGTAAAATTTGGTGTGCGACCAAGGATTTGTTTGACGTGTTCAAATTCGTCGGCGCGGAGGCCTAAATCGATGGCTTGTTCTAGCGTAGCTTCTTTTTGGTGATTGGTTTCCATACAGTCTGAGAATTCAAAGACAAAAGTAACGATTAATCGGATAGCATCTTTCAATTTTTCGCCTTAAATTTGTTCCCTAAAACTTTGAAAAAATGAGTTACGACATCATAGTTGTGGGTAGCGGTCCTGGCGGATACGTCACCGCCATTCGCGCCTCTCAGT
>JBIKZM010000283.1:0-3170 GCA_044354735.1 Crocinitomicaceae bacterium | reverse complement strand
TGCTTTCCAACCAATTTATATGGCTGGTTACATCATGGATAAATTCGCCTTCAAAGACATCGTTTTCAACGTCGGTGTTCGTGTAGACGTCTTTGACGCCAATCAACCAGTATTGAAAGATCCATTTTTATTCTATACAGCCAAAACTGTACAAGAAGCCCGCGCCTTGGCAACCAATGACCCTAACCAATACAGTTGGGTTGACCTCCCTGACGGCATGGGCGATGACTACGTAGTTTACGTCAACGATGTCAACAACCCATCTGGTATCAACGGCTTTAGAAATGGTTCACAATGGTACGACGCCACCGGCACCCCAATCGAAGATCCATCGAAAATCCGTGGTGCTGCAGGTATTGCGCCTTGGTTACAAGACCCTTCACTCGAAACACCAACAGCTGAAGCATTTGAAGATTACAAAGCACAAGTGAACATAATGCCGCGTATCGCTTTCTCTTTCCCAATTTCAGAAGAGGCATCTTTCTTTGCACACTACGACATCCTCACCAAGCGCCCAACTTCAGGTTTCCGCTTCAATCCTTACGAGTACCAGTTCATTCAGACGCGCAATGCTGTGATCAACAACGCCAATTTGTTACCAGAAAAAACCGTCGATTACGAACTCGGTTTCCAACAAGTAGTGACGCGCACGTCTTCAGTTAAAATCTCAGCGTTTTACCGTGAGCAGCGCGACAACGTTCAGTTGATCAACGTATTTGAAGCGTATCCTGTAACCTACAAAACCTATGGCAACCGCGACTTCGGTACCGTAAAAGGTTTAACTGTTGCTTATGACATGCGCCAGACTGGAAACATCCGCATGACAGCCAACTACACCTTGCAGTTTGCAGACGGTACGGGTTCAGACGCTACTTCAATGTCTGCACTTGTGAATGCTGGCTTGCCTAATTTGCGCGTGATCTTCCCTTACAGCTACGACCAACGCCACGCATTCAACTTTACTTTTGACTACCGTTACGGCGAAGGTCAAGACTACAACGGCCCAATGATTGGCAAGACTCGTATTTTTGAAAACACAGGCTTGAACATGATTGCCAATATCAATTCTGGTTCTCCTTATTCTTCTCAAACATTTATCACTGACGAAGGAATCGGTAACCTCAATGCAGGTATCAACGGAACTCTAAATGGTTCGCGTCTACCTTGGCAATATCGTTTGGATATCCAAGCAGACAAAACGATCAACATTGAATACGGCAACAATGAAAACAAGAAGAAAACTGCCTTCTTGCAAGTATATGTCCGTGCCACTAACTTGTTCAATCAGTTCAATGTCTTGAATGTTTACCGCGCCACTGGTAACTCAGACGACGACGGCTATCTTGCTGCAGCAGCAAGCCAGACGTCGATTCAAAACCAAATTGATGAGCAATCTTTCCGTGACTACTACACCATGAAGATTCAAAATCCGTTTAACATCAGTATACCTCGAACCATTCGTTTGGGAGTAAAATTTGATTTTTAAGAAGCTTTAACGAAGTATTATGAAAAAGCAATTCATTGCCGCGTTTATTGGTCTAACAGTAGCTTGCTCTCAAGCATTTGCGTACTTAGGCCCTAATGACAAAGATTACAAACCTACTGCTAAGCCTAAGGCCAATTGTAGCCCGGCAACTGCAAAGTTGACCATGAAGTTCAACGATGTGTCTGCGCTCATTGAGCAGGGGGGTAGTATGTTCCAAAACCGTGCTGCGGGCGTAGCCGCCTACGAAGTTCCAAAAGGAAGTAACCGTTTCGCTATTTTTGCAGGCGCACTCTGGATGGGTGGTACAGACGTCAATGGTCAGCTCAAATTGGCTGCATTGCGCTACCGCTCCGGTAACGATTTCTGGCCTGGCCCTCTTACAGTTACGCCAGGTTCAGGTAATTATAATCCACTCAATCCGGTTGGCGACGACGCCATCCGCGATTTTGGTGAGGCCAACATTGACCCAGACCAATGTATTGCTTACGATAAGTTCTATACAATTCGCAAAGCTGAGGTTGTCAAATTCAACATTTGGTGGGAGTGCAACGCTGGGGTCACTACTGAAGGTTGTGATGAAATCACTGCGCCTACCAACGACGAACTCAACCGCATTTACGGATGGCCTGCACACGGCGACGTCTCAAGAGGTCAAGATTATTTCTTGGCTCCCTTCTATGACCGCGACCAAGACGGCAATTACAACCCAGACAACGGTGACCACCCTTGGTACGACGACATCTTAGGTCGCGACGACATCGAATGTGGCATTGACCGTCGTATTTCTCTTTATGGTGACGAAACACACTGGTGGGTTTTCAACGATAAAGGAAACATCCACACCGAAACAAACGGTGACCCAATCGGTATGGAGATCCGCGCACAAGCTTTCTCTTTTGCAACAAACGACGAAGTCAACCGCATGACTTTCTACAACTACGAACTCATCAACCGCGGTACGCAAACACTTTATAACACTTACTTCTCTCAATATCTAGATGCCGACGTCGGAAACTACGCCGATGACTACACCGGTTGTGACGTCTCTCGTGGACTAGGTTACATGTACAATGGTGACCTTCTCGATGAAGCTGACGGTGGTAAATTAGGTTACGGTGAAAACCCTCCGGCAATTGGTTGTGACTTCTTCGAAGGCCCTTACCAAGATGCCGATGGTATCGACAACCCAGGGCCATATTACGATGAGGCTACGCAAACCGATGTTGTCCCAACAGTTGTAGATGCCCTCGCTAACAACGGTATCGTTTACAAAGGTATTGGTATTGGTTACTCCGATGGTATCGTCGATAACGAGCGTTTCGGTATGCGTCGATTCACGTATTATACCTCTACATCTGCCTACCCATACAATGACCCAGGGCCAGCCGCTGAATTCTACAACTTCATGGAAGGTGAATGGGCAAATGGTTCTGAGATGTTCTATGGTGGTCTAGGATATACAGGATCAACTGGCGTAACTACAACACCATCAGACTATATGTTCCCGGGTGCATCTGACCCGTTACATTGGTCTACACAAGGCGAGGACATGACAACAAATGCGCTATATGCCAACGGATGGGATGAAACCACAAACAACAACCCTTCTGGTGACCGTCGTTTTGTACAGTCTGCTGGTCCGTTTACACTCCGTCCAGGAGCGATTAACAACATTACTGTAGGT
>JBIKZM010000221.1:0-3171 GCA_044354735.1 Crocinitomicaceae bacterium | reverse complement strand
TGATTTTTTGAAAATTGCAGCCAAACATCCGCAACTTGGCAAGCTCATTTCAAAAGATCAGCGCTCGTTTTTGCTCATTGCAGATTACCACGGTGTTGCCATTCCCTTGAAAAAAGTGACGGCGCTTCAAGAACAAGCGCGTCCTCAAATCGAGGAAATCAGGGGTTTTGGCATGCAAGGGCTCGAGGCGGCCATTGCCAGCTCCATGCAAGAAGATATCGTAACCATTACAGGACTCATCTTTATTTTATTTGGCGCTTACTTATTTTGGCGTTACCGTCATTGGAGTGCCATCATTTATTTGGTGGGTAATATGCTGTTGTCTATTGTCCTGACCGTTTGTTTGTTTCCGGTCTTTGGCTTTCAAATGACAGTGGTGAGTATCCTCGCCTTGCCAATTGTACTGGTGCTCTCATTGAGCGACGCCATTCACTTACTCGACGGACTGTCCAAAGGGCAGTCAAGCAGCACAACCATTTCAAAAATTTGGGTTCCATCCTTACTGAGTAGCCTTACCACAGCTATTGCCTTTTTTAGTTTTCACTTCAATGATGCGCCCAACATGGTGCAGCTGGGGATGGTCACTGGAACGGCCGTATTGTTGGAATTCTTGGTTTCCATGGCCTTGGCGCAGCAATTTTTACACAAGGTGCGTTTGCGCAAAGCAGAAAGCCAGCTCATGCTGACAACGAGTCATTTTTTGGAGCGCCGACAAAAAACAATCGGATGGGCTTTGTTGGGCTTGGTAGTGGTTGCAGTATTTTTATTGCCCAAGTTGCGCTTCGAAGCGAGCACCGACGACTTCTTTCCAGACGGGCACCCCGTGACCAAAGAACACGCTTATTTCAGAAGCCAATTTGATGCCCAAAAAGTACTGCATGTATGGTTTGACAACCAAGACAATGAAACACAGCAGCGCCGGCAAGTTGAAGCTTGGCTTGGGCAACAGCAAGCACCACAGCTCATCGGCTATGACTTCAAGCCACAAGCTGCGGGTCAGCCCTTGGCTGCAAGTATTTATTTTTCAGATACCAAGGCAATCGGGGCTTTTTACAAAAAACTCGAGCGGCAGGGTGCATTGAACAAGCGGCGTTTGGGACTGCATGCCTACAGCCCGTTTGTGGTTTTTGACGTCGTGAACCAACAAGTAGCGGCATCTTTATTTTGGAGCTTGCTCACGGCCAGTTCAGCTATTGTGTTGCTCATGCTGTGGCTGACTAAAAATCCGCTGCAAGCATTGATTGGGTTTGTCCCTAATTTGGTGCCTCTCGCTGCTGTAGTGGTCTTTTTTGTTGGTTTTGACCAAGGTCTGAACATGCTCACAGCACTTACTTTGGTGGTTTGTGTGGGGCTGCTCGACGACGACACCATCCACGTTTTGTATCAAAAGTATGTGTTGCGTGCACCGATAGCACAAATGAATCCGGTCATTATACACGCCGCAGTGCTACTCGCATTAGGTTTTGGGTGTTTTGTCTTGAGTAATTTCAAGCCAACGCGCTTATTTGGCGGTGTAAGTGCCTTGGTTTTCGTGGTGGGTTTGCTCGGTGAACTCACGTTATTTCAATGGATTTTAAATCAATTCAAAAAGGAAAATCATGACCAACACTAAGCTGCAAAAACAGGCCGAAAAAGTATGGGCGCTCAATGGAAATGAGGCGCTGGCTTATGGTGCACTCCATGCTGGTGTGGCTTATTTTGCACATTATCCGGGTTCGCCCGTCAATGGAATCGAGCCGGTACTGAAACAACTGAATACACAACATGCCGCCCAAATTACCTTTAACGATGCCTTGAATGAGCATGTTGCTGCCTGTGCCGCGATGGGAGCAAGCATGACGGGTGCACGCACAATGCTGGTAATGAAACACGTTGGGCTTAATATTGCTGCCGACCCACTGAACTATGTGGGTTATGCAGGCATCAAAGGCGGAATGCTTATTGTGGTGGGTACGGACCCCGGGGCTAACTCGAGTACCGGAGAAGAAGACGTACACTGGTATGCCAAACAATTTAATTTGCCCTTGTTTGAACCCACGAGTCCGCAGGCGCTTTATGATTGCTGCCGAGACGGATTTGCGCTTTCTGAAGAACTTGGACTTCCTATACTCATTTTTGTAACGGGGCTCATTTGTCATCAAAGTACCCGGGTACAAACGCATCCTCATACGCCAGTAAAACGTGCGTATTATTTTGAAAAAGACCGCGATCGCTATATCAATGTGGGCCAACGCGCTGTTCAAAATCACCGCTTGTTGCTCGAAAAAATGGCGGTTTATGCCCAAACTCACGCTTTTTTGAAAGTGGACGGACCGTCAAACGCCCCTTTGGCCGTGATCACAAGAGGCAATACCACGCTGCACTTTGCTGAAATTCAAACATACATACCGCAATTAGCGAATTGTACCTGGATCCAACTCAATGGGGTATATCCTTTGCCTTCTAACGCACTATTGCCCTTGCTCCAAGACAAAACGGAGATCATCGTGATGGAAGACCAAGATGGGTTTGTAGAGTACTTGCTCAAAATGGAAATGTATAATGTACTCAGCGCAAAAATTCAGGGTAAAAATTTATTTCCTGCTTATGGAGAATTGCGCATCAATGAACTGCTAGAAATTTTGTGTGCCTATTTTGGCGTAGCTTATCCGTTTGCAGGCTTGCCGAGCTTGCCTATTCCGGAGCGCTTGGGAACATTTTGTGAAGGCTGCCCACACACCGGAAGCTATTTTGCCATCGAACAAGCGCTGCCCGAACAAGAACGCATCATTGGCGGCGATATCGGCTGCTCTTCTTTGCCTCCTTTTCGGGCAGATTGGTTACTGTGCATGAATGCCGGTATTGGCCTCGCGCAGGGCATGGCGCCGTTTGTGAGTAGTCAAAAATTAGTGTCCACGGGCGGTGACGGCAGCTTTTTTCATGGCGGTTTACTTGCGGTGCTCAATGCCGTCCAAAATAAAGTCAATTTGGTTCATTTGGTATTTGACAACAAAAGTGTCGCCATGACCGGCCATCAAGCCTCTGCATCTACGCAAGTAGCTTATGCCGATTTGCTGCGCTCGTTGGGTGTTACTTCTTTTGCCGAGGCCAGTGCTTTTCATCCCAAAGAATTGGAAGCGTTGGTCAGGGAAAAAGAACAACTTGAGGGTGTGCACGTCATTTGGGTCAGCG
>JBIKZM010000220.1:0-3182 GCA_044354735.1 Crocinitomicaceae bacterium | reverse complement strand
ACTTGCTTTTATTCCAAAGATGGCGGTAAATCTTGGGGAGCACCCAAAAAAGGCCCTTCAGGCTACCGTTCTTGCGTCATTCGTGCAGGCAACAACTACTATGCTTGTGGCACAAACGGAATCGATGTGAGTAAAAATGGCGGCAAAACTTGGAAGAAAATCTCTAATGAAAATGCGCTCAGCATGACTTTTGCGGGCGAACATATTGTGGTGAGTTTAGCAAATGGCAGCTGGTTGGTGCTTCAACCCTAATTAAAGCGTGACACCATTCAATTCAACTAGCTCCCCGGTTTTCAAGTTGACCACACCGGCATCCTTACTAAACTTTCGCTGAGCAAACCACGACACCAAGCCTTCGCCTTTCTTATCTTCGTTGTGCGTGTCAATTAAAAGTTCGGCCTTGAGTTGTTTTTGCAATTGCAGCGCCTTACCCAAGCCCAAATTGATGGTCCCGCCTAAGAAAAATGGCAGTTGATACTGAAGTGTGGTGGTAATGACGGCGTCAATCTTGACATTAGGAATATTTTTGAGCACGGCACCATGTGGCGCATAAACAATCTTATTTTGTGAACTTTCGATCAAATAGGCTTTATGTACCAGCGCATTTTTAGTTTTTAAAACCTCCAGATGAAAAGGAGCAGCACTCAAAGGCAAGAGCGTTTGAAAATGACCCCATTTGGCAATCTTTTTCAAAATACCGGGTAAAGCGATGATGGGAATCTCTTTTGAAAACTGCAAGAGTGTTTCTTTGTTGCAGTGGTCAGTAAAAGGATGCGAGATAAAAATGTAATCAGGCTGCTGTAGCTCGCCAACAGCTGGTTGCGGACTTTGGTGAAACTGTCGACTAAATAGCGGATGAAAATCTACTTGTGCTTCAGTAAACCAAGGGTCTACAAGCACATGAAGGCCATCGAAATAGAACATCCAGGAGCTGTCTGCGTTGAGTTTGGTGACTTGCATGCTGCTAAAATAAAAAAAGCCTCGCAATGCAAGGCTTTGCTATAATGTGGAGAAGATGGGATTCGAACCCACGACCTCTTGACTGCCAGTCAAGCGCTCTAGCCAACTGAGCTACATCCCCGAATATTATTTGGCTTGAAGGGTGTCTTCCATTGCAGAAGAAACGGCTGACTTCTCTAAGCGCAATTTGGTGCCTTCTGATTGAATGAGTACAGTGCCCTCAGAAATTTCGAGAATTTTGCCGTGGATACCGCCGATAGTAACGACTTTGTCTCCGGCTTTGAGGCCTTCTCTAAACTTTTTGAGCTCCTTTTGCTTTTTCATTTGCGGACGGATCATGAAAAAGTAAAATACGCCGATCATTAAAACGATCATTACCAACTGATTTACTCCTCCTGTCATGTGCTCTGATTTTAATTAGGGTACAAATGTACTTATTTTATTCTTCCCTTAATTTCCAAGGGGGTAATATTTGGTGAAGTGTTGGTCATTACGGTGACCACCTTGTGAATTCTTTTGGTGTGTAGGTCATCTGTATTGACTTCTGCTATGATTCTTGTGCGTTTTCCGGGCTGCAAAGGTTTTTTAGGCGCCTTCGCTACTGTACACGAACAAGAGGGTCTGATTTCGCCAAAAACAAGAGGGTAGTCACCTGTATTTTCTACCTCAAAAACAGCCTTAATGACTTCACCTTTATAGACGGTTCCTGCGTCATACACTGTGCTCTTGAACACCATGCTTGTTTGGGCACCTACTTCTACTGATTTTTCGTCTTTGCAAGCAAAGAGCAAAAAGAAGCCAACAACAATTAAAGAGAGCAATTTCATAACTATTAATTTAAAAGGCCGCGACCTACTTTTTGAATGCGTTTCTCCTCGGTCAATTTAGAAATCGCCTTGTCTAGTATTCCATTGATGAATACATTGCTTTTGGGCGTGCTGTAGAACTTAGAAATCTCGATGTATTCGTTGAGGGTAACTTTTGTGGGAATACTTGTGCAATATTGCAATTCGGTCAGGCCCATTTTCAAGAGTAGCATATCCATTTTAGCAATGCGGTCTAGCTCCCAGTTGTCGGCAAGCGCGAGTACATCTGCCTGGTGCTGTTCGTCGGATTGAATGGTTTTGTGCAAAAGGGTAAGTATAAATTCTTTTTCGTCGTCGTCGGCTTTGTAAAGCGGAAAAACCTCCATTTGCTGACCCGGCTTCCATGATTTAAGTGTCTTGAGCGCCATAGACGCACAGAGATCGAGGTCGTCTGTCCAGTAAATGGACTTTTCGTCAAAAAAATGTTGCAACAAAGATGCGTTTGCAACCTCTTGCTTGAAAATTTGTAAGGCAAAGTTCATGTCTTCCTCAATTCCCTCAGCACCGTTATTCATGTGCTCAAAGAAAAGTTCGGTATCCATGAGATGCAGGTGCATTTTTTTGAACATTTCTTGATTTTCTGCACCCAACCAATTGACTTTTCGTTGCGCTGCCAATTTGTAAAGGCTTGTGTGTGCAGCCAAATGCTCAATAAGTTGGTTGTCTACGAACTTCATGTTGGGCTGGAGGTCTTCAGCGGTGGGCCTCATTTTTTTCTTGAGTTCAGCTTGTCTGTTTTGGGCAGCACGCTGCAACTCAGGCAGTGCTATCAATAAGTACAAGTACATATCGTACATGCGCTCGATGGAGAGCAATAATTCTTTTTCTGCTTTGTATGCATCGTTTTCGTGACCTTGAAAAAATGCATATAGCACTTGTAATACCTTGATTCGGAGATGTCTTCTGTTGAGCATATTAAATATTGAGGCTTCCTTTGGTTTGAATACGCTCTTCAGCCATTTGGTTAGCGACTTGATAACTTGGTATACCTTCCTCTTGAGAACGCACAAGAATACGGTCAATGGTAGTGTAGATTTCTTCTGCTTTTTGCTTGGCCCAAGCTAAAGAGAGCCCTTCTACTTCCGAAAAACAATTGATGACGCCACCTGCATTGATTGCAAAATCTGGGGCGTAAATGATGCCTTTTTGCATGAGGAGTTGACCATGCTTGCTTTCCTCTTTGAGCTGGTTGTTGGCGGCACCTGCAATGACGCTGCAATTCAGACGCGCAAGTGTGTCGTCATTGACCGTTGCACCAAGTGCACAAGGCGCGTAGATATCCATGTCTACATCGTATATTTTGTTTGCAGCTACAACCGCGACACCGTGCTTGGCACTCAAAGCTTGGAGTGCAAC
>JBIKZM010000219.1:0-3189 GCA_044354735.1 Crocinitomicaceae bacterium | reverse complement strand
GAGACCGCGTTGCTGTGGCGAGTTCAAACCGTTATGAATGGAATGTCCTCGATATTGCTGTTCAGCAAGTGGGTGCTATTCTCGTGCCGCTTTACCCTAATATTTCAGAAGCTGATTACCGTTTTATTCTCAATGACGCAGAGGTAGAAATCTGTGTGGTTTCCAATCAAGAACTCGTCGACAAAATCAGTTCGGTGCGCAAAGATGTACCAAGTCTGAAAAATTTGTTTTCTTTTGACCAAATTCCAAATTGCCCGCATTGGTCGGCAATAGAGGAAGCAAAAGGTCAAACCGAAGTGGAGACCGTAGAATTGCGCATGCGCGAGGTCAAAACCGCTGATTTAGCGACCATCATTTACACCTCAGGAACAACCGGTAATCCAAAAGGCGTCATGCTTTCACATGCCAATATCCTCTCGACAGTAGCGGCGTGTATAGATCCTATTCCAGCCGATAAAAACTCCAAGGTATTGAGCTTTCTACCTGTTTGTCATATTTATGAGCGCATGCTTCACTACCTCTATATGTACATCGGTTGTTCTATTCATTTTGCTGAATCCATGGACACCATCGGTGACAACATTAGAGAAGTAAAGCCCGATGTATTTTCTGCTGTGCCTCGTCTTATTGAAAAAGTATTCGACAAAATCATGGCCAAAGGCGAAGAGCTTTCCGGTGTCAAACGCGCACTTTTCTTCTGGGCTGTTGGCGTCGCCGAAGACTACGATGTTATTGGGAAATCCATATTTTATAAGGTGAAATTGGCCATTGCGCGCAAACTTATTTTCTCGAAATGGCAAGAGGCCCTCGGTGGCAATGTCAAAGCAATTGCCTCTGGTTCTGCAGCGCTACAACCACGCTTGGCTCGGATCTTTCTGGCAGCAGACATTCCAATTTTGGAAGGTTATGGCCTCACCGAAACCTCTCCGGTGGTTACGGTCAATAACTTCAATACAGGCATCAGAATTGGTTCTGTTGGCCCCTTGGTTGATAACGTTCAGGTCAAAATTGCAGCCGATGGCGAAATCCTCGTGAAGGGGCCTAACGTCATGATGGGTTATTACAAAAATCAAGAAGCCACCAACGAAGTATTTGATGCCGAGGGTTGGTTTTGTACTGGCGATATCGGCACCTTCCAAGAAGGGAAGTTTTTGAAGATCACCGATCGCAAAAAAGAGATTTTCAAGACGTCAGGCGGTAAGTATATTGTGCCGCAGGCGATGGAAAATCGCTTAAAGCAATCTCGATTTATTGAACAAGCTATGGTCATTGGTGAAGGAGAAAAATTCCCAGCGGTATTCATAGTCCCAAATATGGCTTTTGTAAAAGAATGGGCCCAGCGCCACGACCTTGATTTCAGTCAGCTTTCAAACGAAGAGATCATCGCCAATGATACACTAATCGATAGAATCAACAAGGAGATAACTCAGATTAATTTAGAATATGGTTCTTGGGAGCAACTCAAAAAAGTCAAGCTCTTAGGTCACGAATTCACGATTGAAGGTGGTGAACTGACCCCAACACTCAAGTTCAAGCGCAAAAAAATCTTGGAAAAATACCAAGCCCAATACCAACAAATCTATACTGCATAACGCATCAATAGGGCATAAAAAAAGCCGGCGTGAGCCGGCTTTTTGCGTTACTATAAGCAACTAAGATTAGTGCTTTTCTCCAGAACAAGACTTTTGAGTCGAGTTGCTTGAAGAGCAAGATTTTTGTGTAGAGCTAGAAGAGCAGCAGCTACCGCTTTTCTTTTTCTTTTTGCGCTTGTCGTCGTCTTTTTTAACGATTTGCGTTCCGTTTACAGCTGCATAAGCTGTGCTTGCCATAGAACCTACGAATGTGGTAAGGGCAATAGCTACAAATACTTTTTTCATGGCGTTTTTTTTTATAAAGTTACAAATTATTTTAAAGTACCAAGCTTTGTGAGTTTCGCTTGTACTTTTTGTCCGAGTGCTACATCAATTTTCGTGCCTAATGGCAAGAATAAATCGACGCGAGACCCAAATTTGATAAATCCAAATTCTTCACCTTGCTGGGCTTTGTCGCCAATTTGGGCGTAATAACAAATGCGGCGCGCTAGGGCACCGGCAATTTGACGAAATAAGATTTCTGTTCCGCTAGTGTGCTTGACGACGCAAGTACTGCGCTCATTGTCAGTACTGCTTTTTGGGTGCCAAGCAACTAAAAACAAACCCGGATGATATTTCGTGTAGCTGACCTCGCCTGCAATAGGATAGTAATTGGCATGTACATTGAGAGGCGACATAAAAATAGAAACCTGTATGCGCTTGTCTTTGAAATATTCTGTTTCTTCTACTTCCTCAATGACAACCACTTTGCCGTCTGCCGGGCACATGATATATTGCAAACCAGCAACGCAAGTCCTTTTAGGAATACGGAAAAACTGGATGATGAGGTAGAGCAATACCACAAATCCAAGTTCGAGAAACAAGAAAAGTCCGAAAATTGAGCAGGCCAAAAAATAACAATTAAGGGCACTCAAGCCCAAAAATACAACCATGCTACCAAGCATGATCGAGCGTCCTTCGCGGTGAAAAGTCATCATTTCCAGTAAAGATAGATGATTGACCAACAATAGAAAAATGGAATCGCAAAAAGAGCGGCATCAAAACGGTCCAAAACGCCTCCGTGACCCGGAAGAATGCGCCCGCTATCCTTAATGCTTAAGCTGCGTTTGAAAAGAGATTCCAATAAGTCGCCTAAGATAGCTCCGGGTGCAATGATCAGTGCGGAGATCATCCAGAAAAGAACCTCGCCTTGGTTGATGTAAGCACCAATAATGAACCCTAATAATAAGGTGAAAAGAAAACCTCCAAAAGTACCTTCCCAGGTTTTATTTGGAGAAATACGTTCAAATAATTTGTGTTTCCCAAAGGCTCGACCGGTAAAGTAGGCGCAGGAGTCGTTCGTCCAGATGAGCAAAAACATCCCGAGCACTTTTGGGAGAGGAGAGGTGTCGCGGACATGTAAATCGATGCTCAAATAAAAGGGGCCAACAACATAGATGATGCCGAAAACCAATACAGAAATATTGAGCAGTGGGTGCTCGTGTTTGGCCCAGAGCTCATTGAGGATGAGCGTAAAAAACAATGGAAAGATGAGGCTCAGAGAGATGACCGAGAACCACTCAAAGCTGATACCAACTAAAAGAATATAAATGAAAAC
>JBIKZM010000218.1:0-3196 GCA_044354735.1 Crocinitomicaceae bacterium | reverse complement strand
ATTTGAATTCGTGGTTGAAACATTCCCATTCTCGGAAGAAGTTGGATTCAAGGGAGAAACATTCCCATTCTCGGTAGATATTGGATCTGGTTGTGACGTTGTAGTCCTTTGGGTATTTGTTAAATCTTGATTCGTAGAAGCATTATTTGGATTCGTGGGAGAAACGTTCCCATTCTCGGTAGATATTGGATCTGGTTGTGACGTTGTAGTTCTTTGGGTATTTGTTAAATCTTGATTCGTAGAAGCATTATTTGGATTCGTGGAAGTACTATTTGGATTCGTGGTGGAAGAAGTATTTAATTGGGATTTGAGGTTTTGGGAAAGATCCTCTTGTTGGGCGTATTGGGCCAATAACTCGTCGTAGGAACTTTGTAGATTGACTTGCGGGAGACTTTGATTTTCGGCCGCTTTGAGGAAGGCCTCTTTGCGTTGTGCTTGGTCATAGACTTGGGCTTTTTCGGCTTGGGATTGTCTTGCTTGGACTAATTGTTTTGCTAGTACCTCAACTTGTGAAAGATCGCGTTGTAAACTTGTAATTGTTTGTTGTGTTTGGGCTTGTTCCTTTTTAGATTGTAAGGCTAAGTCGGTTTGCAATTTTTTAATTCGCTGGACTAACTGCTGCTGTTGCTCTTTCACCAAATTTTCTTCTTTGATTATTTTCTGCAAGCGCAGTTGATCATCAAGTTGGGCGGCTTCCAAGGCACTAGAGCCGTCGAAAGCGGCAATTTGCAAATATTGTTGGAGCACTTCGCGACGCTGCGTCCAGACTGCTAACAAGGCGAGCGAATCACCCGTAAAAAGCAAGGCCTGATGGCGTTCATTCATGGCGCGCAGGGTGTCGAGCAGTGCTAAATCCGGAATATTTGCAGCCTGATTGATTTGGATCCAGCGCTGGTTAAATGCCAATGCTTGCTCAACTGCTGCCAACTCCTCGAGCAGGTCGCTGCGTTCAGCTGGTGAATTGGGTGCATCAATAAACTGACTCAATTTGGCCAGCAGCTGTTCTCTGACATTGAGCTGTTGTTCGAAATCTTGGCGCAAGAGCTCCATGAGACGCACTTGATTTTCTAGACTGACCTCAGCTGCGAGCAGGGTATCGGTCATTTGCGCAATGAAGGTTGCTGTATCTTGAGCGGCAAAACCCCAAGTAGCGGCAAGCGTAGTTTGGAGCGGTTGGACATCTGTTATTGTTGATGATTTTGCTTGCAACAAGGATCCTTTGGCTACATTGAATTGAAGCTTAGACAGTCCTGCTATTTGTGTAGCAGGGTCGAGTTCAATGAGTTGATTGCGCACCTGCCATTGTTCTTTGCCCAACTCATCATTGAAATAAAGCACTTGTTGTTGGAGTGCTGTTTGCGGCTTCAGTTGCGGAATGCTGAAACGGGTTTGATACGCTTTGGAAGCGCCATCCACTTGAATTTCAAGTAAGAAATCACCCTTTAAGGGCAGCGCCACAGCGTACGCGCCGGTAGCATCTGACACAAATGGGCCATAGACTTCATTGGTGAGGAGGTCTGTGAATTGCAGACTTATTGCTTTGGAAAGCGGTTGTAATTCATTGGAGAAATTTCCAGCAAAAATAAAGTTGGGCCGAACCGGCGCATCTAGCTGCAAGGTATAGATTTCGTACTGCCCCACAATGCCTTGTCTGGCAGTGGCAAAGTAAGCTTGATTTTGAAGGGCATCGCAGACGTAAAAGAAGTCGTCGGTTGGGCTGGAGTACGGATACGGCATTTTTTCGACTTGCGAAGCAGTGTTTGTACTTAAATCAAATGCAGCCTTGTACAAATCGTAGCCGCCAATACTTTTTGAAGTCGAACTGAAATAGAGGGTTTGTGATGAGGCGTCGTAAAATCCAAAAACCTCATTGGCAAGTGGATCATTGATTTGACCGCCAACAAGGGCTGCTGTACCCCAGTTGTTGTTGGCATCCTTTTTTTGTAGGTACAAATCGAGTTGCGTGCCTTTTGGGCCATAAGAAGAGATGATGCGGTATTTCATTCCACGCTTGTAGGCATAGACAGGCACATGGCGTTGTTTGGCGTTGTTTTTACTGTGTACTTCTGGTGCTTCGTAAAAAGTGTAGTCCTCGGGTGAGAAATTGAAGGCTTTATAAAATTGAGGACTCCGAATGGGTGCCACAGACAATAAGGGCAGGCGGATAAACGCCGTGATTTCCGCTAACGCGCGCCTGCACTCGTTAATTTGTATCTGGACGTCTATGGGTGTTTTTGAATTTAAACTGAGGCGCTGGTAAGCTTCATAGGCACTAATGGCCTGCTCAAAGAAATATTGTTCTTGATAGATTTTGGCACGGTAGTAATAGAGTAAGGGGTCTGGGATTTGCTTGAGGCCAAGTGCGACGTCAAAATATTTAGCCGCATCATAATGACTCTCTACTTGAAATACACAAACACCATAATAATAGTTGAACTGCGGATTTTGTTGGTCTTTGGCCAATAGCTGGCGATAATCTACAAGTGCTGAAGCATAGTTCAACTGTTCAAAGGCTTGAAGTGCTCGTTTCTCTAAACTGCTCTGATTTTGAGCCAAAGCACTATGGTTTTGCCACAACGACAAAACAATAAAAACGAAATAAATGAGCCTTTTGTTGCGCACTATAAGTAGAATAACCTTTTGGCTTACGCTTTTTTGGCAAAAAGGTTCATGCGGTTTTCTGTCCCTTTGAGCAAACGATCGATATTTTTGCGGTGTGCCCAAATCACTAGCGCGCCCAATAAAATTGTAAAGATGATCATGATGCGGGTGTCGTTGTGAATGAAAAAATACGAAACCAAAGGAAAGCACAGCGCCGAGATGATGGCCCCGAGCGACACATAGCGCGTCGTGAGAAAAACCACCAAAAACAAAGAGAGGCACACGGCTGCTGCAGGCGGATTGATGCCGATCACAATTCCTAAGGAAGTTGCAACGCCCTTCCCTCCTCTGAACTGAGCAAATACAGGAAAGACATGACCAACCACCGCGCTAAAGCCGCCAACCAATTGCAAGATCAAGAACTCGTCTTTGTAAGCAACAAAAGCACTTTGCGCTAAAAAATAAGGCAAGCAAGCAGCTGCTGTACCTTTGATGACATCGGTCAGTAGTACCAGCCAGCCAAAGCGTTTGCCCAGTACCCTAAACGTATTGGTGGCACCTGCGTTTTTGCTGCCGTGTTCGCGGATATCAATTC
>JBIKZM010000031.1:0-9771 GCA_044354735.1 Crocinitomicaceae bacterium | reverse complement strand
GATGAATGCATCGAGGTGCACATGGCTATAAATGGCAGGCTCGAGTTGGTATTGAATACAACTTTCGAATCCGGCGGGTTCGGCGTTCATCACCAAAATGGGTAGCGTAATGCCCGCCTGCCTGAGCAATACACCCTCATCTGCATAGGCTACACCAAAATAATTGACGCCGCCCGCAAGGAGTTGCTTTGCAATTTGGTCTAAACCACCGCCGTAGGCCTGCGCCTTGACCATGGCGAGTATTTGCGTTGTAGGCGCCAAACTTTGTTGGTATTGGCGCAAGTTGTGTTGCAGGGCAGAAAGATCGTAACGCACCATCGTGCTATGCGACTTTTGTTTCCATTTGGCAAGTAGCGCTTCGTTAAGTAAGTGCTGATTGCCTTTGATCAAGACCACCTGATGGGCAATGTCGGGAAGGATGTCGGGGAGTGAGGTCCAGATGAAATATTGTTCAATGTCATAAGCCTTTAGCAGACCTATGATTTCTTCTTTTAAGTGCGCTTGGTTTTCACAAAGCAAGCAACACACCATTTGGCCTTTGCCATTGGCTACTGACTTCAAAAATGCGAGTGAGCCTTCAAAGGCAAGCAGGTCTAAAGTGTAGGAATCATTGATGAGCGTGGCGCTATGAATGCCCTCAAATGTTTCCAAACGATTGGCAAGTTTAGGGAGTTCCGTCACGTCTTCTGAGCTGCAAGCACCAAAACGCAGTGCGCATGTAATGGCTAAGCTTGCATTGTGCAACCGCACGGGGTCATTGAAGGGGATTTTATCGATTAAATTGTTTGCATTTTCGGTGGCAAACGCTTCTAGTTGGTCTCCATCGATAACCCAATCGGAGCCAATTGCCAAGTAGTCTAGCGCCTGATGATATGCGGCGTCTGAACCAAACTCATGTCTACAACGGCTGTTTTTTGTCGTGATCACGACATAGTTTGGCGCCGCCATAGCTTGAAGCTTTTCCATTTCACCGGGTTTGCTTACTGCCGCCTCAATGAGTGCTAAATCTCCTTCAATCGGAAGCTGAAGCAAGGAAAGCGCCACGCCAAGTTGCGAATTGTAACTTTTGGGGCTGCGCTGAACGTTGATTTGACCTGCCAATAAGTGATAAATCCATTCCTTTACGGTGGTTTTACCAATGGCCCCTGTAATGGCCAAAACCGGATAATTGATTCTTTTGCGGTGAAAGGTCGCAAGTTGTTGGAGTGCTTCAAGTACGTCAGGAACAACGCAGTAGTTAGCGTCTGGGTGCACTTCAGTTGGCTGCTGATCGAGCACAAAAATGCGAATACCCTTCTGATACGCATTGGCGACAAAATCAATTCCGCTCCGCTTGGGTCCGTTCAAGCCAAAAAAGGCAACGCTTTCACTGCGCGAAATTTTGCGCGAATCGCAAACGACTTCTTGAACCAGCAAATCAGTTTGTGCACCAATACAGGTGGCGCCAAGAATATCTATGAATTGGGCGTGGGTAAGGCTGAGTTTCATGACAACGCTTTTTGATAACAACTCCGGCAGAGCGGTTGGTATTTTTCTATCGCGCCCACCAATACCAGCTCTGTTTGGGCTACCGTTCGGTGCGAAAAGTGCGCTAATTTTCCGCAGTGAACACAGACCGCGTGTACTTTACTGACGTATTCTGCAACAGCCATCAGTTGCGGCATAGGCCCAAAAGGTAATCCTTTAAAGTCCATGTCTAGACCTGCAATAATAATGCGCGCACCTTTGTTGGCTAGTTCAGTGCAAACTTCGGTGATATGAGCGTCAAAAAATTGGGCTTCATCTATGGCCACAATTTGAGCTCCTGACCATAAATCGAGGATTTCAAGTGACGAAGCAATGGCCTTGGCTTCCCAACTTTGCCCTTGATGACTCACCACTGCTTCTGTGGCATAACGATTGTCAATCATGGGCTTGAAAAGCACAATGGACTGTTTGGCAAAGGCGGCGCGCTTCAGTCTGCGGATGAGTTCTTCGGTTTTTCCTGAAAACATAGAGCCACAAATCACCTCTATCCAACCTTGTTGTCCGTTTTCTTTGGTAAATTGCTCTAAAAACATAGTAGTGTTGAATGAGATTGTGAAATGTTTTCTAATTTTGATTCGGTAGTGCAATATACTGCCGATTGCACGAAATTAATAAGTTATAAGCAATGTCAGAAAAAAGTCCCTCTCTAATGATCAAAACAATTCTTGGACACCTTCAATCCGGTGTAGAAAAACTAGAATCTGGACACCTGAGCCCAGAAGACATGGAATTATTAGTCGAGGACGCCAAAGAGCTCTATGAGCGCATGGTTATTTTGCGCTACAAAATCTACGAAACAAGTGTTTTAGGCGTCAAAGAAGCTGTTATTTCTGCCAGCATTCGCCACACCGAAATTGAAACACCTATTGACCTATTTGGCTCCATAGATGAGCCCACATCCGAACCTGAATTCGAAGTCACTTTTGCAAGTGGCCAAAGCGATGAACTCAATGAAGAAAAAATCATTGAAGAAGAATCACATGAGGAAGAATCCCATGAGGAAGAAGAACTTATTGAAGAAGCCGCTCCTATTGTAGAAGAAGAAGATCTCATTGAGGAAGAGGAAGAGGAAGAGGAAGAAGAACTCCATGGGGAAGAAGAACTCCATGGGGAAGAAGAAGAAGAATTAATTGAGCGCGCCTCGCCATCTAGCTGGGAGCCTGAGTTTTCTGGAGACCAACCCATTTGGATGGCTGAGATGGAAGCCAATATCCGCGACAATCGCAGCGTGTTTCCACTAGAGAGTCTTATTGGTGCTTTCACGCTCAACGAAAAACTCCAATTTATCAATGAATTATTCGACGGTTCTTCAGACGAGTTCTCAAGTAATGTCAAACAACTCGACCAACTCGCATCTATTGATGCAGCGCGCAACATGATCGCCGAACTTGCCGCTACCTACACCTGGGATACCGATTCTGAAATTGTCGAAGACTTTATGTACAAAATTTGTCGCCGCTATGCGACTGGCGCTTAGTCTGGCTTTTAGCCTAAGCGTAGCTTTTGTCTATGGTCAGCAATATTCCTATCGGCAAACCATTTCTATGCTCTGCTCACCGCAATATGCCGGCAGAGGTTATGTTGAGGGAGGCAGGGTCTTGGCCGCTAATTTAATTGCTTCAGAATTCCAAAAAATTGGGCTCAAACCCTTCAAAAAAAAATTCCAACAAACTTTTACCCTACCCGTTCAAACTTTTCCTGGCGCCTGTACAATTGCAATTGGTAAAGATACCCTGCGTCCGGGTGTAGATTACCTCGTTGTACCTTCTTCAGCTGCGGTAACGCCCCAGCACTACGCACTCGTTTATTGCAACAGCGCTACTTTGTACCGAAGCATTAACGCTTTCAAACCTTGCCCAAAAGACCGCATTTTGGTGATTCAGACCACAGGTTTCGGTGGCGACACAAACAAAGTCATGCAAGCTCGGCTTCAAGAGCTCCAACAATTTGCAGCAACCATAGAACTCACTGCTGCTAAGCTCACGTGGTCAGTGAGTCAGCAAGCAAGCCCCTACCCTGCTTTCCAAGTTGCAGCCACTGCTTTAGCAAACAAACCACAAAGTGCGTTCATCCACTTAGAAGCATTTTTCAATCCAAAATTCACCTCAAGTAATGTCATTGGCTATCTACCGGCCGCCCAACAGGCAAAGAAAAAACCTTATTTAGTCATCACCGCACACTACGACCACCTCGGAAAGATGGGAAAAAGCACCTACTTTCCAGGGGCCAATGACAACGCCTCAGGTGTAGGCATGCTCCTTTACATGGCGCAAGAACTCAGCTTGAAACGCGACTCCAACTTCAATTATGTATTTATCGCCTTCGGTGCTGAAGAAGCAGGGCTTGTGGGCTCACATTACTTTGTAGCACATCCGCTATTTGATTTAAAACAAATTCGCTTTTTACTCAATACAGACATCATGGGAAGTGGCGAAGAAGGCATTACCGTGGTGAATGCTACATTGTTTAAACCCGAATTTGAGAAATTAACTCAGATCAATAGCACCGGAAATTACCTCACGCAAGTAAAGTCTAGAGGGCCAGCAGCAAATTCTGACCACTATTTCTTTACAGAAAAAGGTGTTCCTGCGTTTTTCGTCTACACCATGGGGCCCAATAAACACTATCACGATATTGAAGACAAGGCGGAGGAACTGAGCTATGCAGCTTTTGAACCACTCGCTGAGCTCCTTCTTCACTTCATGAGGTCATTTTAAGCGCCGCACCAAATAACTGGTTTGCAAAATAAGTACGCTCAACGAAAGTCCTAATAAGTACAAGACCAATTCCACACTTTGATCGGTATAAATGAGGGCCAAACTTGCCGATAAATAGCCCAATAATTGGGTCACGCTGATGATTAAAAACCGGAAGGTTTGGGCAGCTGGATCTCCGTTATTTTTGATAAAAAGAATACCGGCAGAAATCAAAACCAATAATAAAGAGATGAATTGAATGCTCCATAATTGCTTGAGAGGTAATTCAAAAACACCTGCCAAAGCAAGGATGAGAAAGACCAAATGGACAGCCAATAAGGTGGCCAAATAAGAAAAAAGTGTAAGTTGTTGTTTTTTTTTAGTTTTCACGATTGAGCGCATTCACTTCTTTAATGATGAGATACAAGCCAATACCAACTCCGAGTAACGCTAAAATGATTGTAAAAAGACTGCTGGCATTGAATTTTTGATCAAGCCAAGTGCCCAACCAAGTAAAACCTCCGATGAGGGCAGCCATTTGAAAGGCCGCTGCACTGAACTTAAGATATCGGTTGGAAGAACTGCTTTTATCAGTCATTGAAGGAAGCCTCCACATCTAGTTTGTGCGTGCTGACACCAGCGCGCATGACGCAAGCACCTTCAAAGAAAGCGCCTTCTTCTATGTGGAGCTTCATGGTCTGGATATCGCCTTTGATGCGAGCCGTTGAACGCAAAAACAAGAGGTTTTCTACCATTAATTGGCCATCCATGGCGCCGTCTATTTCGGCATTCAAACAAATGAGGTTGCCATTGATTTTTCCTGAGCTGCCAATCATGACGCGGCCCGCACAAGAAACGTTGCCGTTGACTTCGCCTTCAAGAAGGATGTTTGTATCTGAAGTGAGGTCGCCGTTGATTATAGTACCGGCAATGATGCGGTTCGTGCGGTCGGTGGTGTCGGGTGCTTGTGAACCTCCGAAAATGTCTTTTCTTAGCATAAAGCTTAGTAATTATCGATGAAAAATTCTTTATAAGCACCAAATTTCGACGTTTCTATCAACTTTTTCAAATTTTCTTGATTGATAATGAAAATTTTATTGTTTTGGTAGTCATCTAGATACTCTGCTCCGGCCTTGTATTCATTCAGGTAATCCCAGGCAATTTTGGTTGTAGGAAAATCTGAAATCAGGATAAAATTCTTTTCGTCGAGGGTTGTCTTGACACTCACCTTTACTTTAGAAGTTTTGAAAGCCTTCGTAGAAAAATTAGCGATTGTAGTGCGCAAATCGTCTGCGTCTTCGTCTTCATCGAGAAGTACAACAACAAACTGCGTCACGTTTGGTGTAAAAGTAAAAATCGATTTTTCTTTAACCGGCGCTTTGAGCTCAAATTTGGAATAACCTTTCTTGAGAATATCTTGCATTTCTTTGGCGCGGGCTGCTTGGTCAGACTTCGGTTTTTCATCGATAATGCGCTGCAAGAGCGGCACCAAGACTTGCTTGTCTGCGGTTTGCTGCCCAATAGCCAAGGCATTGAGCAATAAGTACTCTGCTCTGTAGGCATTGGAAGGGTCGTTGTCTATGACTGTTTGAGTTGCTGCTTGCACTTGTGAAAAATAGGCTTGGTCGTATTTTTTAAGTAACTCAAGATACGCTTGTTGGTCTTTTTGAGCACTTAGCTTTTGCTTGACATAGAAATCTGGGTCTTTGAAATACTTAGCAGCATCAGAACTCGGATACTTCTTGAGGATATACTGACGGTATTTGTCGGCATCTGCCGATTGCTCATAAATTTTAAAGAGCTGGAAGGCCGCAGAGAGGTCGGTTGGGTGGTCTAAATTTTTATCGAGTATGGCCAAGAACTGAGCAGCTGCTAACTCTGTTTCATTGAGAATTTCTTTGTAGAGCACACCGGAGGTATAGAGCGCCTCTAAAAGTCGTTCTTGTGAGGCCTTAAGTGCCTCAGCGGTCAGAGGAATATCCTTGAGTAAACTCTCTACGGAAAGCGAATCTTTTTGGGCAGGAATTGTTTGGGCTTGCGTGCTGTCTTGGCCTTGAACTGCAATGTTGGCATTTAAGACAATTCGGTCACTGCGGCGCCAGTCGTCGGTATTTTCTCGCATGCCCCAATTCTTGCGAAACTCATTATAACCTTCTTCGCGGAGTTTGGTATTATTGAAAATAAATTTGTTGGCGTTGGTATTTGTGTTTGTGGGCTGGCTTTGTTGCAGCGCAAGAAGCTTAGCTGCCTCGAGTTCTTTGCGGCGTTGTTCGTCGCGCTTGATTTGCTTGAGTGTTTCTTTGAGGAAATCTTCGCGGTCTTTCTCTGAGAGTGCGGCAATTTTTTGAACGGAGTCTTCGAATTGAGCAGTTTCTATGGCCTTGACTAAATCGGCCAGTTTGGTAGCTTTGCTTTTGATTTGTTCGCCGTTAGGGTAATCCTCAGTAATGTAACGAGAACTTGAATCGTAATACTTTTGAGCGTAAACAAAGTTTTTTTCTTGAAAAGAAAGATCGCCGAGTTTTTCGTAGGCCTGTGCGCGCTGACGCTTGTTGTTGTTAGAATAAAAAGCCGATGAGGTAAGGTGAGATTTGGCCAGCGGCTTGTTGCCTTTATTGATCTCCATCAAGGCCATGGCGTAGTAAATCTGGTCTTTGAACGTCGCGTTTTTGGCGTCGCGCAGCATTTTTTGAAGGTCGGACAGGAGGCGGTCGTCTCCGCTCACAATAGCGCGATTGAGGCGCGCATTAAAGGCGATGTCAGCGGCGGCTGCAGCTTTGTAAGCTTTACCGAAATGTACTGCTGCTTCTGGTAATTTATGCTGTTGTTGATGGACTTGCGCCAAAATGTAATGCAGGCGTGCTTTTTCTTTGGCGTTTGAACATTTGGCAATAGCGAGTTCTAGGCCTTCGGTAGCTACATCGTATTCGCGGCGACGCAAAGCGAGGTCTGCATAGGCGCGATGTATTTCAAATTGTAAATTCTTGGACATCTGGGGACCCGCTTCCGGGTTCCTTTTGCGCAAGAATGGAATGTAGTCTGAGAATTGTTTGTCGTTTTGGATTTCGGCGCGTTCATTGAGCGCATCTAAAATCAGTTTGGCATCGGCGTATTTGCGCTGCTCTATATAAATGCGGGCAATCCAAAGACTCGCCACATAAGCACTCTGGTCTTTGTCAAAGAAACGCTTGACAAACTGAAAATTATCTAAAGCCTTTTGGTAGTCTCTGCGATAGAAATAAGCTTCGCCAACAGTAAGCCAGTTTTCGTCAATCCATTTGTTGTATTCTACCGTTTTATAGAACATGTTTTCGGCGGTAGGCATGCTGTGATTGAGGATCACTTTAGCACATTTAACAACAGCGGTGTCTATGGCAGGTAACATCCCTTTGACCTCTTTTTCTAAGGGCACAGGAAAAACGGGCAACAAAGCGTAGAAATCTTCTTTTCTAGCGTCTTGGTAGGTTTTCAGGGATATACGCAGTAGTTCTTTGGCATTGAAATGGCCATTGTACTTGGCGGTGGTTTGATGATAAAAGCGATTGAGTGGCGTATTGTTTTCGGTCGAACAAGCCCATGACAAAAAGAGCAAAAGCAGTGTCAGGAAAAAATGTAGACTTGTACGCATGGACAATTAAAGGCGTTATAACGCAAAAATTGCGTTTTTAGTGTGTGGTTTATGCAATATTGGTGAAGACCTGTTGGATGTCGTCGTCGTCTTCAATTTTATCGAGCATTTTTTCGATGTCGATGAGTTGTTCTTCTGAGAAATCAACGGGGCTCGTTGGAATGCGCATGAGGCTAGATTTCTGAACCTCAATGTGCATGTCTTCGAGTGCTTTGGCAAGCGTTCCAAAAGCAGTGTAGTCTCCGTAAACAACGATTTGGTCTTCCTCTACCTCGATTTGCTCACAACCCGCATCAATAAGCTCTAGCTCCAACATTTCAGGATCGATTTCGGGTGTTTTGGTGATTTCAAAAATACTCTTGCGAGAGAACATGAATTCCATGGAGCCATTTGGCACAACTGCACCGCCGGCTTTGTTAAAATAAGACTTGACATTGGCAACAGTGCGGGTTGGGTTGTCGGTAGCGCACTCTACATAGACCAAAACGCCATGCGGGCCTTTGCCTTCGTAATTTACTTCAGTAAAAGAAGCAATATCTTTTTGAGCTGCGCGCTTGATAGCGGACTCGATATTGTCTTTGGGCATGTTTTCAGCTTTCGCATTTTGAATAGCGGTGCGCAACTTGGCATTGGTACTGGGGTCCATGCCACTTTCTTTGGCAGCCATAGTAATGGCCTTGCCTAACTTTGGAAATATTTTGGACATTTTGTCCCAGCGTTTTTCTTTGGCGGCTCTGCGGTATTCAAATGCTCTTCCCATGTTGCGTATACTTTTGAGCAAAAGTAAGGAATTCGCAAGGAAAATTCAAGTGAGGTTGTAGCCCGTTAGGCCAAAATCTGCTCGATGTAGTTGAGCACAGGCTCTTTTCCGAATCCGGACTCGGCAGATGTGGTGAAAACAGGTGGTAATTCGGCCCAAACTTTCAGCATTTCTTTTTTGTATTTGGCCAAGTTCTTTTGGAGTGCAGTGCTAGATAGCTTGTCGATTTTGGTAAAAACCATAGAAAATGGCAAACCTTTTTGACCACACCAGTTCATGAACTCGAGGTCAATTTTTTGAGGCTCTAAACGCGCATCTAGCAAAACAAAAATATTGAAGAGGGTTTCGCGTTTGGTAAGGTAATCGGCAATAAAGCGCTCAAAAGAGCTGCGTTGGGTGCGGCTTACTTTTGCGTAGCCATAACCTGGCAAATCGACAAGGTACCAATGTTCGTTGATCAAAAAATGATTGATGAGCTGGGTTTTTCCGGGCGTTCCAGAAGTTTTGGCTAAACCCTTCTTAGATGTTAACATATTGATCAAAGAAGATTTACCTACGTTTGATCTGCCAATAAAAGCGAACTCAGGTTTGCCGTCTAGGGGGCACTTGCTTACTTCAGTATTGGAAATGATGAATTCTGCGCTTTTAATTTGCATCCTGTAAAGTTACTTTAAACTTTTATTTTTTTGTGAAATTCTGAACAATCTATCTTCAAGGTTGTTTATGTTTTCTACACACAAGATGGCAGAGTACAAAATCAAAGATATCGAAATCCTAACGGGCATTAAAGCACACACCATTCGCATTTGGGAAAAGCGTTATGGCATGCTCATTCCAGAGCGTACCGATACCAAAATCCGAACCTACACCGATGCCGACTTGTCTTTTTTACTCAACGTTACTTTGTTGAACAAAAAAGGAATGAAAATTTCGAAAATTGCCACCATGGGCACAACAGCCATACATCACATGGTCTCCGAAATTCGACTCAATTCTTCTATAGACAACGCCGAGGAAAAGCTCATTTTAGCTTTACTCGAACTTGACGAACAACTCTTTCGCAATACACTCAACGACCTCATCAAAAACAAAGGCCTAGAAGCTACCTTTGCTGAAAACCTCATTCCGTTCTTAGATCGCCTTGGTGTGATGTGGCTGGT
>JBIKZM010000217.1:0-3241 GCA_044354735.1 Crocinitomicaceae bacterium | reverse complement strand
GATCCATCAGGGCACCAAACTCATCCCGACCGATTTTATTGGCTTCAAGCAGTCTTTGCACGGCAACGCCGACCACCACAACAAACTGATGTCTAATTTCTTTGCCCAAACCGAAGCTTTATTGGTGGGTAAGTCCGATGAAATTCCGTTCAAAGTGTTTGAGGGCAACAAACCTACCAATACCTTGCTCATTGACAAACTCACCCCACAAAGCCTAGGCGCTTTGGTGGCACTTTACGAACACAAATTGTTTGTGCAGGGCGTGATTTGGAATATTTACAGCTATGACCAATGGGGCGTTGAGCTTGGAAAAGTATTGGCCAACAGCATTCTCGAAGAAATTGAACACAAACAAGTGGCCACCCACGACGCTTCTACCAGCTTTTTGTTGCAACAGTATTTGAAGTAAAACCAACCTATGAAAAACCTACTTTTTTTGTTTGTAAACTTGGTTTTGGTCTCGTTTGGATATCGTGCCCAGCAGACCATTGAAGTCAGTAGCAAGGCGCAAATGGTCTATTCCGCATACGACCACAGTTATTTGGTATTGGACGACTCCACGCATTACTACACGTATGCAATTAGTGAAGGCAAATGGAAAAAACACAAGGTGCATATTGCCCTAGATGCTTCCATGCCATTTGCGCAATTCAAAGGTCGCTTTTATCCGATTGCCGTAGCCAAGAACCGTTATTTATTTGTGATGGATGGTTGCGGAGTGGTATTCGCACTGCGCAATGATACCATCCGCCGCATTGACCATAGCTATGACCAAAAGAACCAGTTCAATTCTGCGCTGTATGAATACCGCGGCCAAGTATTTATGTTTGGAGGTTATGGTTTGTTTGAGGTCAAGAATACGCATACCTTTTATGACAACGAAGTCAATGAATGGTTTCAGGTGTTTCGCAACACCAAAGAGTGTCCGTCCGGACGCGCTTCAGCGTACTATCTCAAAGACCGCTCATCTTTGTATATTTTGGGTGGGGTAGAGCAACGATTTTCTAAGCGCAAAATTTGCAATGATATCTGGCGCTTTGATATGAAGCGCCAAACTTGGAAGCTGCTTGGTGAGCTCAATGCAGACTTCATTAAACGCACTAGGACTAGAGGTTTTGTACAGCATAAAGACTACCACATCTTTCATTCTGACAACAAACTCACCCTTGTGGACATCAACAAAAACAAATACTACAGCTATGTATCGAGTCGTTATTTTACGTTCTTCCGCATCCTGCCCGATGCGCAATTGAAAAAGGTCTTGATAGGTGTTCATCCTTCTATCAGCAGTGATCGGCTAACCCTTAAAGTGAAGCCTTTGGGCAGTGTGCTCGAGGGCATGCCTCAAGAATACTTTCTTTACAAACCGATCTCTATTTTCAAGCAGGTTTCGCTCGCTAGTTATTTATGGATTTCAATTTTACTGAACCTTGCTTTCTTTTTCTTGGTGTTTTACATCAGGAGAATTTCCAAAACAACTTGGTATAGGCCTAAAAAACCAGTGCTCCAACGCCCAGATTTTTCAGAATTGGAATGGTTTATTCTTCAACTCATCAAAGAAAAACAAGACCTCGAACTCTCTGCCCTCAATGACTTTTTTGACGAGCCCGGCCTCTCTCACGAGACGCTCAAAAAACGCCGCGAGAGTTTTGTGAAGGCCTTGCGCATCAAACTCGCACTGCTCACACGCCGCGATGTCGAAACACTTTTGCCTGAAAGCAAGCATTCGTTAGACAAACGCATGAAAATCATCAGTTGGAATAAAGAACTGAAAATCAATGACTAATAATAGGGTCAAAAAGGGTGTGTGCAATATTATCAACTAATTATTAGCATCATTGAGCAACTTTAGGCAATTTTGTAAGTCATAACTATTGTGGTGGGAGTAGATTTATTCAAAATATTAGTTTTTGCGCTCTTTTTTTGGCTGGGCTTTGTCTTGACCTATTACCTCACTCCGGTTGTTATTCAAGTAGTCAAACTCAAGCGCCTTTTTGAGAAACTCTCCGAGCGCAGCTCACACGCCACACACATTCCAAGCTTTGGAGGGGTTACTTTCTATATTGTTTTCATTTTGTCGATATCCGTTGCCGAACAGTTTTTTCAGATGGGCCGAGCAGTTTACCTTGTTCCTGCCGCCACCATTATGTTTGTCATTGGCCTCAAAGACGACCTCACGGGTATCTCGCCACGCAACAAAATTTTTGCGCAAATTTTGGCCACCACCCTTTTGTTTTTGTCTACGGATTTTCAAGTAACGAATTTACATGGGTTCTTAGGCCTGCACAGCCCCAGCTCCTTGGTCATTATGCCCCTTGCCTTTGCGGTCGTGATATTCTTCATCAATGCCTTTAACCTCATCGACGGCATCGACGGCTTGGCCTCTTCTTTGGCAGCCTTTTATTTTGGGGTGTTTGCAGTTGTTTTTTACCAGCTCCAAGAATGGGCATTTTTGAGCGTGAGCATTGCCCTTATTGGCATGTTCATTGCTTTTTTGCGCTACAATTTGTCCAGCGATAAAAAGATTTTTATGGGTGATACCGGAAGTTTATTTATCGGATTTATCATTGCTGCGTTTGTCATTCACCTCATGTCCTTGAACTATGCGACTTCAATCAAGGATATCCGGCCTGCCAATTTCGGGGTGTTCTTGATTGCAACACTCTTTATACCTGTTTTTGATTCTATTCGCGTCTTTGTGGCGCGGGCGATGGAGGGCCGTTCGCCATTTTCGCCTGATCGCAACCACATCCATCACCTTTTGATGGATCACTTCCAACTCAATCACTTACAAACCACCTTTCGTATTCTTTTGTTGAATATGGCTATTGCCTTACTTTTTTGGGTGCTAGGGGTGTATTTGACGCATATTTGGGTTGTTGCAGCGCTACTCGGCCTGAGTATCCTTTTATCTTTTTATTTGCGCAAGCTTCGCCACCGAGCGCGCTTGAACAACTAAGTTGCGCGCTTGTTCAAAAAGCGTAACTTTACATTGATTTATTTTTTTTTATGTTGTTCAGCCCCTTTCAACGCTTGTTGTTTTTTGTCTTGCTGCTCTTGTCTTTGCCCGCGTGCAAAACCCGTGAAAAGCTCGTTTATCTCCAGCAAGGCCAAGACCAAACTACCGTACAACCCGACTACCAAGTGCGCTTGCGCACAGACGACCAACTCAACATTATGGTCGGTGGCTCAGACATGGAAAGCCTTGCGCCATTTCAGTTTTTTTATTCTTCCAACACAC
>JBIKZM010000216.1:0-3254 GCA_044354735.1 Crocinitomicaceae bacterium | reverse complement strand
ATTAATGACCGCGTGTACCTTTGTAGAATAGCCAGGATTACCGGAGTTGCCGTCGAGCCCACCCATGTTCGCCAAAGCACTGGCACTCATGTACTCGCTGAATTCGCAGGCATCGTTGAGGTAGGCCACATGCAGCGCGGTAATGGCGCCCGCTGAACTCCCGCCAATAAAAATATGGTTGGTATCGATATTGAACTGATTGGTGGTTTGGGCATCTTTGTAGAAATAACGTATGGCGGCTTTCAAGTCTTGTACGGCGCGCACAACAGCTTTAATAGCGTTGGTGGAGTCAAAAGGAAAAAAGCCAAGGCGGTAGTCTATGCTCGCGCAGGCGTAGCCTTTTAAGGCAAAGCGTTCTGAAAGGGCCTTCACATCTGGGTCTGTCTTGCTGCCGCCAATAAAGCTACCTCCGTGTACCCAAATGATAAGGGGGCGAGCAGCTAAAGTATCGTTTGCAGGTTCATAAAAATCAAGTTTGAGGGCGGTGTTGCTGTTTGCCCAGTTGCTGTTTTGCCCGTAGGTGAGGTTACTCGTGAGGTTGAACTGTGAAAAAACTGCTTCGGCATAGCGGCCGCTTGAACAAGGGTCTTGTGCTTTCACTTGAATTTGAAGTCCAATTAGAAGCGTCAAGAAGGCGAGTAGTTGTTTGGTCATGGGTTGGAATTTGCTTCTAAATTATGAAAATTTCAGATTTAAGACCTGAAAATCACTTACTTTGCCAAAAACAATAATATGTTCAGGTTATTTTTTCTACTCCTCATCTTTGGATTCCAGTATTTAAGCGCCCAAGATTTATCTGCCTACAAAATCTACAATTCAAAAGGAAAAGAAGTCTCTTTCAAGTCAATGGTGAAGTCAGCGAATGGGGCAACAACTGTATTGTTTGGTGAATTTCACGACAATCCGATTGCACATTGGTTGCAATTGGAGTTAACGCAACAAATGTATGCCGCACATGGCACTAATTTACAGTTGGGTTTTGAAATGTTTGAGCAGGACCAGCAAGCTGTTTTGACTGCATATTTGGCCGGGACCATTCCTTCGGAGAAGTTGAAAGATACATTGAGACTCTGGCCGAATTACCAAACAGACTATGCACCATTGGTCGAATTTGCAAAGGAAAAAGGCTTGCCTTGCGTGGCCTCAAATATCCAAAGAAAATACGCTAGTTTGTTGTTCAAAAAAGGCAGGTCTGCGCTAGATACTTTGCCTGAGACCATCAAGCAACAGATGGCGCCATTGAATTTTGCTTTCGACACTACTTTATCTCAGTATCAAGACATGAAGCAAATGGGCGCACATATGGGCCCTGGCATGGGTTGGCGCATGGTAGAAGCGCAAGCCATCAAAGATGCGACAATGGCTCATTTCATCTTGAATAATCCGTGGCGCACACCAAAAACGGTCCATTTGCACTTTAATGGTGCGTACCATTCCGATTTTTACCAAGGTATAATGTGGTATTTGCAACATGAAGGAGCTGCTCGCATATTGACCATCAGTACGGTGAGTCAGGACAACGTCCAAAAATTAGAAAAGGAGCATTTTGGCCAGGCGGATTTCATCATTTGTGTGCCGAGCAACATGACCTCAACGCATTGATGCTTACTTGAGTGGGATACCTCTCGAACTAACGGGCCCGGTTGCTTTGCTTTTTTGTAAGCTAAAATTAAAGGTTGTCCCGATACCAATAGAACTTGCCACCTGAATTTGCTGCCCGTGAGATTCAATAATGTGCTTGACGATTGCCAGCCCTAAACCAGAGCCGCCTTCATTTCGATTCCTGCTTTTTTCGACGCGATAAAAGCGTTCAAAAAGCCTAGGTAGGTGTTGAGGTTCAATACCATCGCCGTCATCTTTAAATTGGATGTTGTAGGTGTCATCAATTTGAACCACACTGATACAGAGTGTGCCACTTTCTTTACCATAAGAGATGGCATTACTTGTCAGGTTGAGCAGTACTTGGGAGAGTTTATTGCGATCGGCATTGACATAACAAAAAGGATCAGAAGCGTCTTTGGTGAGTCTGAAACTTTTCTCTCTGGCGATCAATTCGAGCGATTCAAAAGTTTCTTTAACTAAGTCAAGAAAGTCAAAACTCCTGATATCTAAGGGCATGCGTTCGAGCTCAAGCTTTGTGAGCTGATCGAGGTCTTCTAAGATGTGCGTCATGCGCTCCGTAGATTTTGAGGCGCGCTCTAAGAATATTTTGAGAATAGCTGGATCTTCCATGCCACCATCGAGTAAGGAGTCTATGTAGCCTTGAATGGAGAAGACAGGTGTTTTGAGTTCGTGCGCTAAATTACCCAAGAACTCTTTTCTAAAAGCGGCTTGCTCTTTGAGTTTTTCAATTTCCTGATTGCGCTTTTGTTTCCATTCTTTGACATTTTGCTCACCTTCTGCAACGAGTTCATCAATTGTTTGGTCTTTGCGCTGTTCATTTTCGAAGGTTTGAATGCTGCGGTAAATTAGGCTCATGCGGTATTGCAAAAAGCGCTTGATGATGTAGTAGAAGATCGTATACGCAAAAATCCCGGAAACGAGCGGGATTAAAAAGAGCAGTGTATTGCTCAGGGTGACCAATTGTAAATGGACAAATAAGGTAAAGAGAAAGGTCAGTACAAAGAATAAAATACTGCCACTCATTATCAAGAAACTGGGTCTAGCTTTTCTCACTTGTCATTGAAGGTATATCCGACGCCTTTTATGGTACGAATATACGCATCTCCAAGTTTTTCGCGCAATTTTCTGATGTGAACATCAATGGTGCGTTCGCCAACGATGGTATCGTTGCCCCAAACAACTGCTAATATTTGATCGCGGTTGAATACCTTTCCGGGTCTGCTAGCCAAAAGTTCGAGTAATTCAAATTCTTTTTTGGGTAATTGTAATTCTTTGCCCTCAAGCTCAACCATATAACGGTCTCTGTCAATGAGAATTTTAGTTGCTCCTTCTGCACCTGCTTTGTCTTTAAGGCGGCGCAATAAGGATTCTATTTTGCTGATCAGCAAACGCGGCCTGATAGGCTTATTGATGTAGTCGTCTGCTCCGGCTTCGAAACCGGCAATTTGTGCGTAATCTTCTGTGCGAGCAGTTAAAAATGCAATAACGGGCTGAACCATGTTCAAATCTTTTCTGATCACTTGACAGGTCTCGATACCATCCATTTTAGGCATCATGACATCCAGTAAAATGAGCGAGGGGTTGATTTGCTGAACGAGACGCAAGGCTTCTATGCCATTGCTTGCCGTGAA
>JBIKZM010000215.1:0-3264 GCA_044354735.1 Crocinitomicaceae bacterium | reverse complement strand
GGGCGGCAAGAAGGATAAAAAGTGCGAATTGTTTCATAGTTGTTAAATTTGTTCAAAATTAATTAAAAAGATGCGTGCTTTGACAAAACTACCGGGCTATCTTTTGGCACTCTTTTGCGTGTTCTTTATGGCGTGTAATGATACCACTTCAAAAAGAACCATTTCATTAGATGAGATCAGGCCGAAGTCACCTCAACAAAAAAAACAAAAGCCCCAAAAAAGTCCTGAAGACACACTTCAGCGCCTGCTCAATTTTTATGCCAATGACTCTGCCTCCTTGCAAATAGCCAACATCAAGCTCAATGATGCCCAAGATCAATTTTTCCTCGATAGATTTAGTTCATCCAGGCAACGCTTTCTACTCACTGATTCGCTTGGGAATTTTTTTCAATACAAAACTTGGTCTTTTAGGGACAGTAGTTCTTGCACAGAAGCTTTCTACAATTGGCTCGATCAAGCAGGTAAAAACAAAGCGAGTGTTGCACTCAGGACAGGAAACGTTTGGAGCACAGGTCATGAAATCTATGTGGTTGCCGAGCGACAAATTTTACAAATTAGTAGCGCAAAACGTATCCTTTTGAAGAATTGGTTGAAATGGTATTCCGGAACGCCTAAATTTGAGGTAGTCAAGTATATTTTATATGCACAACCACGGAAGAAAACGATATGGTTGAAGTATACAAACAATAAATTAACAGCCTTATGAATTTAGTCAATCGCGGATTTATATTTATCAAGCCGAAGCCATCATTTATTGCATGGGCGCAACAAATCGACCCAGAACTGCTCATAGATGAGCATGCTGAAGGCAGTGTTTACCTCATTGAAGAAGAATTTTGGGACGACGAACTATTGCTTCAGACTTACGCTAAAAAAATAGCCAGCCATGAGTTCGGCTGCATTACCGAAGACGAAGAACTATGGGTGAAATGGACAACGAACGAGGACTTCGAAACACTTTTTTTGGTAGAAATCGGCTGCACCTGCATGGATTTACGCAAAGAAACGCTTCAGAAAGAAGCGCTGTGATACATCGCTCATTAGGCCTACAAAGCCTACAAACGATCAATTAAATTCGAATTGAGGTAGGCTGGATCAAACGTCACCTCTTCTGCTAACCAATCGGGCTTTTCAAAATATTGCGCTTCGTCTGAAAGTTCGAGTTCGGCAACTATTAGACCCTCAAGGGCGCCATGAAAAACATCGAGTTCCCAGGTATCAATCCCGTTTTGTATGTAATAGCGTGTTTTGTGCAGACAAGGTAAGTCCGCCTCGGCAATCATGTCGTTGGCTTCATCTTGGGGAATTTCATATTCAAACTCGCTGCGCGTAAGACCCGTGCCTAGTTTGACTGTAAAAAAAGCCATATTGTCGGTGACACGAATCCGGACCGAGCGGTCGCTGCCACGCAATAAATAAGCTTGCTTTAACTCCCGCTGACCTATACATTTCGCTTGTTTCCAGGTATCATTGACCACCAGAAACTTCCGTTCTATTTCTTTCAAGATTCGAATTTTTGCATTATTTTTACCCCGCATGCAACCAAAAGATGTTGTCTTGCGTCAACACACAAAACTAACCTTTCTCTATGAAACTGCGCATTACTTTTTTCAGCTTGCTTTTAGGTAGCAGCTCTTTCTTTGCTCAAAAGTCTATCGACCAAGCAGGTATTCAAATCACAACAGCTCCATTGCATTGCGATGTGCCTGCTGAGGGCTATCAAGCTGACCTCATTGCCCTGACCATCGTCAATACAACCAATGAAGTCAAAACTATTTCTTACAGCTTTGAGTTGTACTACGATGAAAACTGCGCTACTTGCGGCCAAGACGAATACCTCTACACGCAAATCTTGCAGCCCAACCAAACACTTCAAGGTATTTGTTTAGACCGCAACAACATGGGGCTGACCATTTTTGACCACATGCCTGCTCAGCTCACCAAAATCAAACTAACTGACTTCAACATCAAAAGCGTAACGGTTCAGTAAACCTACTGCACCCTCACTACAACCTTCCTATCCATGAAATTTCAACAGCTCATCGCAGGTTTTGTCCTCACTATGGGGTTTGTGCAACAAGCACAAGCGCAATGTACGGTACAAGCTATCGCTCAAGACACCATCGTTCCGTGTAACGGATCCACTACTTTAAGTGTAAACGGCACAGGCACTAGCGTTGTAGCCTTCGGTGAAAACTTTAATGCTGGCCAGCCCGTTGGCTGGGACTTCTCTCAAGTCGTTACCATTGCCAATAACACTTGTGGTGTTCCTTCTTTAGATGGCTCAGACTTCATGTGGATGGGTAGCCAGTCGGTGGCTCCTCGCGTTATGGCCACGGTTCCGCTAGATGTATCTTCTGGCGGCACGGTTTGTTTTGATATGCGTTATGCCATTCAAGCACAACCCAATCCTTGCGAAGGTCCGGATTTAGCCAGCGAAGGTGTTTACCTACAATATTCCATAGACAACGGAGCTACCTGGACCACCATGAACTACTGGAGCCCTAACGGCGGCTATGATTCTTACATGACCTCCTGGAACAACTACTGCGAAACCATACCGGTTGCAGCCCAAACAGCCACCACCAAATTCCGTTGGACACAACTCGCCGTTTCTGGCGCGCCCTACGATCACTGGGGCTTAGACAATATTGCAATCTCTGCTGCCATCCCCAACTACACCATCACTTGGCTCCACGACAACTACGCCTACCCTACTGGCGTTTATACGGGTAACAACCCAACGCCCGTTTCGCCAACTGGCACCACAAGTTATATCGTCATGATGACCGACAGTACCAACATTTGCTACGACACGATTACGCTGACCATCTCTTACCCGCAAATCGATAACATCCTCGAAACCAACCCGACCTGCGGAAGCAGCAATGGCAGTTTAGATGCGAGTGCATCAGGCGGAGCAGGTGGTTATACCTACAGCATTGACAATGGGCTCAACTTTCAACCTAGCGGAACCTTCACTGGCTTGGGCATCAACAATTACACTGTCATATTAGTGGATCAAAATAACTGTTCTGACACAATGCAAGCAACCTTACTTGGTGTTGACTCCGTAGAAATCAGCAATATGGTCGTCGTCACCACCACCTGCGGCCTAGACAACGGCAGCATCGACCTCACCATTACGGGAGGTACACCCAATTACCAATATAGCCTAACAAATGGTTCTACTTTTTCGGCGAGTCCTATTTTCAACAACCTCGTGCCCGGAACCTACCAAGTTTACGTAGAAGACGTAAATGG
>JBIKZM010000028.1:0-9987 GCA_044354735.1 Crocinitomicaceae bacterium | reverse complement strand
GGTCAGTATACAGTTAGCCTTACGGCAAGCAACGCACAAGGCTCCGATGTAGAAACGAAGAACAACTATATTGTGGTGGCTCAAGTTACCGGCCCTTGTACGGCCAGCGCAGTTTGCGACGAATACATCAATACAGTAAGTTTCAATACCATCAACAACACCTCTGCCTGCGGCAACAACGGGTACACCGATTTTACAGGCACGAGCACCTCATTGGCGCAAGGCACAGCCTATACGCTCACCATTACACCTGCAATTGTCAACAACACGCAAGCAGCGGCCTACACCAACGACGAAATTGCGGCTTGGATAGACTTCAACAACGATTTCGATTTCAATGATGCAGGCGAGCAAGTAGCGTATGTCTTGGTTGCAGCCGGTTGGGTCAACACCTTCAACGTAACTGTACCTTTGGCTTCCTACACAGGTACTGTCCGTATGCGGGTACGCATTTCTTACCAACCCGACGGCGCCATTACGCCATGTGGCCCAGCAAGCTACGGAGAAACCGAAGACTACACCATCAATATCACTTCAGGAGCGGGAGTCAATGACAATCCACTTGGATTGGTACAAATGTATCCTAACCCAGCCCAAGATCTTGTTTATATCGATATGAAAAACCTCAGCGAAAATGGTTTAATTGAGATATTGGATATCAACGGCAAAATATTGTCTCAAACGCCAGGACTTGCCGGACAAATCAATACAGTGGGCATTGCCCATCTTGCACACGGTTTGTATCACGTACGCATGAGCGCAAACGGTCAACAAAGCACCCAAAGATTGATCAAGAACTAAACAATTTATTGTCTGGTTTCAAAATACAAAGCGGCCCGCTCTAAGTGGGCCGCTTTTTTTTCGGGTAAGAGGCGGTTCCAATTTGCAACTATTTGAACGGTGCGTATGTTTTTGCGCAAGCGCTCTTGATGCTTGTCTACGAAATGCCAAAACAGGGCGTCAAATAGTGCGGCCCCATCGGCATCGGTTTTGAACCCTTGCTTTTTGAGGTAATTGGAACCAGAGAAATAAGGCTTGGTGGTCATGAGGCCGCCGTCGGCATATTGACTCATTCCGTACACATTTGGCACCATTACCCAGTCGTAAGCATCAATGAAGTAGGTCATGAAAAAACGATAGACCTCGTCCGGATGTATTTCAGACAAGAAGAAAAAATTACCGAGCAACATGAGCCTTTCGATGTGATGCGCATAGGCGTGTTTACTCAATTTTTGACTTACGTTTTCAAATAATGACAAGGTAGAGAGTACTTCCCAATTCAAAGGCCGCTCGTGCGCCATCGCATTTGTAGTGCGCTGCGTAACGCCCACCTTTTCATAGACCGCCCGCATAAACTCTCGCCAACCAATCACTTGCCTGATAAATCCTTCTGTACTTTCTATGGATACCTTACCCTCGTGAAAAGCCATCAACACCCGCTCCACCACTTCGCTAGGAAGCAACAAGCCAATATTGATTGCTGCCGACAAATTGGAATGAAATAAAAAAGGTGCAGTTGTGCTAAATGCATCTTGGTAGGGGCCAAATTGAGCAAGGTTGGTTTCGATAAAAAAATCAAGGGCCTCTTTGGCTTCTTGGTGCGTCACCGGATAAGCGCTGAGATTTGGATCGCCGGGGTTATTGGCAAAAGATTTCGGGATTTCTTGTTGTGCACTCAGCGCCCATTGACTTGCGTAGATCGGAAAAACAGGCAAGACCAAACCTTTCGGCAGGGCTTTGCGGTTGTCTGTATCAAAACTCCAACGGCCGCCAAGTGCTTGACCATTTTGATCGAGTAAAATACCCAAGCGCTCGCGCTGCTTTTTATAGAAATCAGCCATGAAAAACCGTTTCTCGCGCTGTCCAAAAAGTGCCTTGTTGTCTGCTGGAGAATTGATAAAAGAGGGATTTTGCAGCCAAGTAAGTTGAGTGTCAAACTGTTGGGCATACCTACGGATTCTTTTTTCGAGTAAGAAATCGGTGGGATCCACAACGATAAGTTGGGTGGTCATTTGACGCAATTGATCAAAGATGACCTCTAATTTTGCCTCCTTTTCTTCAAAGTAACGCACTTCTTTGCCATTACTCCGCAAGTATTCTGCGTAGTAATTCATGGAGGCGCGGTGTAAGGCCAATTTTTTCTGGTGAAAAGGCAGTTTTGTAAAGAAGAGCTCATCCTCGATGAGCCAAAATGCATCGGCATGTGCAAACGCAGGATGCTGCTCGAAAAGCTGGTGTGGAAAAACCAAACAAATAGGAGTTGACATATACACCTAACACCCAAAAAACAACTTTGTTTGGCGCTCATTTTTGACTTGGCTTTTGAGTTCACAATTTCTTTATATGGCGCCCAAACTCTGCGTAAATTTGTCTTGTATTTAAAAGCAACCATGGATAAAGTATCTTATGTTGGCAACGCAGATGTCAATGCCATCGAACACCTCTACCAACAATACCGCCAAGACCCATCTAGCGTAGATGCGGGCTGGGCCAAATTTTTTGAAGGATTTGAATTCGCACAAACGAGTTTTGACAAAGGCGGCGCCATTCCAGAAAATTTTGTAAAAGAATTCAAGGTCATTAACCTCATCAATGGCTACCGCACACGCGGACACCTCTTTACGCACACAAACCCTGTACGCGAACGCCGCAAGCATACACCTACACTCGATATTTCACATTTTGGCTTTTCGGACCAAGACCTCAATGAGGTTTTTCAAGCCGGAGAGCAAATGGGAATTGGCGCAGCCAAACTTTCCGACATCATTGCGCATCTCGAGCTCACCTATTGTCAGTCTATTGGCATCGAATACATGTACATGCGCGATCCCGAACGCATCGATTGGTTTCGCAACAAAATTGAACTCAGTAACCGCCCAGTTTTTGATCCTAAGCGCAAGAAGAAAATCTATGAAAAACTCAACCAGGCAACAGGCTTTGAAGCTTTCTTAGGCAAAAAATTTGTAGGTCAAAAGCGCTTTTCCATCGAAGGTGGCGAGGGCTTGATTCCTGCACTAGACACACTCGTGAAGAAAGGAGCAGCTTTGGGTGTTGAATATTTCGTAATGGGCATGGCGCACCGTGGCCGCCTGAACACACTCGTCAATATCTTTGAAAAACGCCCACGCGATATTTTCAGAGAATTTGAAGGCAAAGAATTCGATTACGAAACCACTTTTGACGGTGACGTCAAGTATCACCAAGGTTTTACTTCTCACATTGAATTAGAAAATGGTCAAAAAATAGGCCTCACTCTTGCCCCCAACCCCTCGCATCTTGAAGCGGTAAGTACCGTTGTAGAAGGTATTGCCAGGGCAAAAATTGACCATGTTTACCAAACCGAAGACAAAGTTTGCCCGGTGCTGATCCACGGCGACGCCGCAATAGCGGGCCAAGGCATCGTTTATGAAACCATTCAAATGGCCGGACTAGACGGTTACAGAACTGGCGGCACCATTCATATTGTCGTGAACAACCAAGTTGGCTTTACCACCAACTACCTCGACGGCCGCACCTCCACGTATTGTACCGATGTAGCCAAAACAACACTTTGCCCTGTATTCCACGTGAACGGCGACGACATCGAGGCCGTGGTCACGACCATCGAAATAGCAATGGAATACCGCCAGGCGTTTCACCGCGACATCTTTATCGATTTATTGTGCTACCGCAAATACGGACACAACGAAGGCGACGAACCAAAATTCACGCAGCCTAAGCTCTACAATATCATTGCCAAGCATCCGAACCCAAGAGAAATCTATTTGGAGCAACTCCAACGAGAAGCCCTCATGAGCACCGAAGATGCCAAGCAAATTGAGCAAGTATACCAACAGTTTTTGGAAGCCGAATACGAAGCCTCCAGAAGCCGCGACAAAGCACTGGTCTATGACTTTTTAAGCCTGACTTGGAAAGACTACCGCCATGGTACCGCACAAGACTTTGAAAAATCGCCGCAAACTGGAATAGCAAAAAAAGAACTGCTGACACTCGGGCGCAAGCTCTCTACGCTACCTGAAGGCAAAAAATACTTCAGAAAAATTGCCAAAATCTTCGAAGACCGCTTAACGGCCATTGAAAACGACAAATTAGATTGGGGCTCAGCAGAAATGCTGGCCTATGCTACCCTCTTGGCAGAAGGCCACGCCGTTCGCATATCTGGGCAAGACGTCGAGCGCGGTACTTTTTCGCATCGCCACGCGGTGGTCAAGACCGAAGATACCGAAGAAGAAATACTCACACTCAATGTACTTCAAGAAAAGCAAGCGCCTTTCACGATTTACAACTCGCATTTATCAGAATACGGTGTGCTTGGCTTTGAATACGGCTACTCACTAGCCAACCCATCGGGGCTTACCATTTGGGAAGCGCAATTTGGCGACTTCTTTAATGGCGCGCAGATTATGATTGATCAGTTCATCTCTGCCGGCGAAGACAAATGGGCTACTCAAAGTGGTTTAGTGATGTTATTGCCACACGGCTATGAGGGTCAGGGTGCAGAGCACTCAAGCGGACGCATGGAGCGTTTCTTGCAACAGTGCGCTGATCTCAACATGCAAATTGTCAATACCTCCACCCCAGCCAATCACTTCCATTTATTGCGCCGCCAAATCAAACGCGACTTCCGCAAACCGCTCGTGGTTTTTTCGCCAAAAATGTTGTTGCGCTACCCAGACGCCACCTCAAGTTTGGATGCAATGGCCAAAGGTGCGTTCCAAGAAGTCATCGACGACTCGAGCGCCGTAGCCAAAAAAGTGGATACAGTTGTGCTTTGTAGCGGTAAGTTTTACTACGAAATGAAAGTAAAGGCAGCAGAACTAGGTGTTGAGAATATGGCTTTTGTGCGCGTGGAACAACTTTACCCGCTACCTGCCGCACAAATTGATGCCATAGTAGCCAAATACAAAGCGAAAAACATCCTTTGGGCCCAAGAAGAACCCGCTAATATGGGTGCTTGGACACACATGGCCATGAATTTGCGCCACATACCACTCGTGGGAATTTGCAGACCAGCAAGCGCCGCAAGTGCAGAAGGATCAAAAAAATTACACGAAATTCGCCTCAAACAATTGTTCAACGACCTCTTTGCCTACGCGCAAAAAGCTTAAAATAGAAACTTATGTCACTATTAGAAATGAAAGTCCCGAGTCCGGGAGAATCGATCTCAGAAGTAGAAATTGCCACTTGGCTCGTTGCCGACGGCGATTATGTCGAAAAAGACCAAGCCATTGCTGAAGTAGATTCAGACAAAGCTACCCTTGAGTTACCTGCCGAAGAAAGCGGCATCATCACGCTCAAAGCGGCAGAAGGAGATGTGGTCAAAGTTGGGCAAGTTGTTTGCCTGATTGATACAAGTGCAGCGCGCCCTGCGGGCGCACCTGTAGCGGCGCCAGCGCAAAGCGCAGCGCCCCAAACTCCGGCGCCTGCGGCGCCAGCAGCCGTGCCTGCGGCAGCGGCTCCCAATCCAGATCCTGTAAAACCTGTAAGCTATGCCAGCGGCTCCGCCTCACCAGCGGCCGCCAAAATGATCAACGAAAACAACATCAACACCGCTTCGATCAAAGCGAGCGGAAAAGATGGCCGCATCACCAAACAAGATGTCATTGCAGCAATGGCTGCGGGCTTCTCTACCGAAGCCACACAAGGCTGGGGCGGAACGCGTGAGCAAAGCCGTGAGAAAATGTCGATGCTGCGCCGCAAGATCGCAGAGCGCTTGGTTGGTGTAAAGAACGAAACGGCCATGCTGACTACTTTCAATGAAGTAGACATGAAACCCATCATGGACATCCGCGCTAAATACAAAGAGGCCTTTGCCAAGCACCACGAAGTCAATTTGGGCTTTATGTCTTTCTTTACAAAGGCCGTCACTGAAGCGCTCAAGTTGTATCCTGCTGTCAATGCACAAATTGATGGCAACGAAATGATTTTCCACGACTACGCAGATATCGGCATTGCTGTTTCTTCGCCAAAAGGCCTTATGGTGCCGGTAGTGCGCAACGCCGAACAAATGAGCCTCGCCGACATCGAACGCGAAATCAAGCGCTTGGCCATCAAAGCCCGCGACGGCAAAATGACACCAGAAGACATGAGTGGCGGCACCTTCACCATCACCAACGGCGGTGTGTTTGGCTCTATGCTCTCTACCCCCATTATCAATCCGCCACAATCTGCCATTCTCGGTATGCACAACGTAGTGGAGCGCCCAGTTGCTATCAATGGAAAAGTGGAAATCAGACCCATTATGTATGTAGCCCTGTCTTATGACCACCGCATTATCGATGGCAAAGAATCGGTTGGATTCTTAGTGAAAGTCAAAGAAATGCTCGAAAATCCTGAGCGCATGCTTTTTGGATCTAAAGACCCTATGCAAATCTTGCTAGGCCTCTAAATAAAATTGTAAAGTCAATTATCAAAAGCGTTCTTTGGAGCGCTTTTTTTGCTTCGGACCTTTGGATTGCTTTTCGTATATTTGCTATTCAAAAAAATTGTAGCAACAATGTCAAAAATCAGGAAGCAAGACGCCCTAGATTACCACTCCTCTGGCCGACCAGGAAAAATAGAAGTAGTTCCGACAAAGCCATACGCCTCGCAAAGAGACCTTTCCTTGGCCTACTCACCAGGTGTGGCCGAGCCCTGCTTGCGCATTGCCGAAAACAAAGCCGACGTTTACAAATACACCGCCAAACGCAACCTTGTCGCCGTTATTTCTAACGGAACGGCTGTACTTGGCTTGGGCGATATCGGCCCAGAAGCCTCCAAGCCAGTCATGGAAGGCAAAGGATTGCTCTTTAAAATTTTCGCTGACATCGATGTTTTTGACATCGAAGTGGACGCCAAAGACCCAGAACTTTTCATCCAAACCGTAAAGGCCATTGCCCCTACATTTGGCGGCATCAACCTAGAAGATATCAAAGCGCCAGAAGCTTTTGAAATCGAGCGCCGACTCAAAGAAGAGCTCGATATTCCCATCATGCACGACGACCAACACGGCACGGCCATTATCAGCGCTGCTGCACTGCTCAACGCGCTCGAACTCTCCAAAAAGAAGCTTGATAAAATCAAAATTGTCGTTTCTGGAGCTGGCGCAGCCGCAGTTTCTTGCATCAAACTCTATCACCGCTTGGGCGTGAAGCCCGAAAACGTCTACATGTACGACTCCAAAGGCCTTATTCACGCTGGCCGAACAGACCTCGACTACATGAAAAAAACCTTTGCTTCACATCCGAAAGACGTCGATTTTGAACGCGCTTTTAAAGGTGCAGACGTCTTCTTAGGACTGTCCAAAGCCGGGCTTGTAAGCAAAGAAATGATTGCCTCCATGGCCAAAGACCCAATTGTTTTTGCTTTAGCCAACCCGGAGCCCGAAATTTCTTACAAAGAAGCGACATCCGTGCGCAAAGACATCATTATGGCAACCGGACGCTCAGACCATCCTAACCAAGTCAATAACGTACTCGGGTTCCCCTACATATTCCGCGGTGCATTAGACGTTCGCGCCACCACCATCAATGAAGAAATGAAATTAGCAGCAGTAAAAGCCATTGCTGCACTTGCCAAAGAAACCATTCCTGAAGAAGTCATTGAAGCGTACGGCGGCAAGAACATTTCTTTTGGGCGAGAACAAATCATACCAAAACCACTAGACCCACGCCTCATTTATTATGTCGCGCCTGCTGTTGCGCGCGCAGCCATGGAATCTGGCGTAGCACAAGAGCCTATAGAAGATTGGGAAGAATACGAAATACAGCTCAAAAGCCGCCTCGGTTTGGACAACAAACTGCACCGCAACATCACCTCCAAAGCACAAGGCAATCCAAAGACAGTTGTTTTCCCTGAGGGAGACAACATCAAAATACTTAAAGCGGCCCAACAAGCCTATGAAGAAGGTGTGGCATTCCCGATATTACTCGGTAGAAAGCAGCGCATCCTAGAGCTCATGAACGAATACAGCATCGAGATTCCCGATGTCCAAATCATCGATTGTAAGGCTGACGAAGAAGAAGCGCGCCGCATCCAATATGGTACAGAATTCTTCGAAAAGCGCAAACGCAAAGGCATCACCGAATACGAAGCCATTTCATTAATGCGCGAACGCAATTACTTTGGCGCCATGATGCTCAATATGGGTGAAGCAGATGCTATGGTTACCGGCCTCACGCGCAGCTACCGTTCTGTATTGCGCCCAGCCATTAGCACCATTGGTTTGCAAAAGGATATCAAAACCATCGCTGGAATGTATATCCTCAATACCAAAAAAGGACCGCTTTTCTTGGCCGATACCACCGTTAATCTCAACCCAACAGCAGAGCAAATTGCCGAAATCACGGTGAACGTTGCCAAATTTATCCGTCGTTTAAAGTTGCAACCGCGTATTGCTCTCTTGAGCTACTCCAATTTTGGATCCTCTCCAGGCGACGACCCCGAAAAAATGGCCAAAGCCGTAAGTATTCTCCACGAAACACAACCCAACTTAGTGGTAGACGGCGAAATGCAAGCCAATTTTGCCCTCAATCCTGAGCTCATGAACGAGAAATTCCCTTTCTCTTTCTTGGCCAACAAAGAAGTAAATACGCTCATTTTCCCGAATCTGTCTGCGGGCAATATCGCCTATAAACTTTTGCAACAAACCAACGAACTCGACGCAATCGGGCCTATTTTATTAGGGCTGCGCAAGTCCTTGCACGTATTGCAACTCGGAGCAAGTGTGCGTGAAATCCTCAGCATGATCAAAATTGCCGTCATCGACGCACAAAGCCAAGACAAATGATTTCAAGACTCAATGGCCGCCTGATTGAAAAGAACCCCACCAACCTACTCATTGAGTGCGCTGGAGTGGGTTATGATGTCAAAATTTCACTCAATACCTTTTCTGCACTACCCGATGCGGAGGCCATTGTTTTGCACACCAAACTAATTGTCAGAGAAGATGCGCATATTCTTTACGGTTTTGCGACCAAAGAGGAGCGCGAGATGTTCGGACACCTCATCAGTGTTTCGGGCATCGGACCCAATATCGCACTCATCATGCTCTCCTCGATGACCCCCGACGACATCGCACAAGCTATACTTTGCGAAGACGTCGTGAGCATTCAAAAAATCAAAGGAATCGGAACCAAAACCGCACAACGCGTCATTATTGACCTCAAAAGCAAGGTTTCTAAAATGGAACTCGACACCGAGAATATTTTCTCGGCGAACAATAGAAATCGATTTGATGCGTTAATTGCATTGGTTTCACTCGGTTTTGACAAAAAGTCAACCGAGAAGGTATTGGATAAAATCGATACCGGCACCCAAACCGTAGAACAACTGATCAAAGAAGCGCTAAGACTACTATAACCGTGCAACAAAACTACTGGCAAAAACATATTGCAATTGGCACCCTCATTTTGATGGTGTTTTTCAACTTTGGCAAAGTGGCTGCACAAACACCCACCCTCCCGTTTCCTATTTTCAATCCGCTCAATCCGTTTCAAAATCTACCGCAAAGTTTTGACCTCGGCGACCCTACCAAACTCAACCAAACCATCGTCTATGACCCTGAATCGGGCACCTTTGTGTTTAAAGACATGATGGGCGAAGACACCTACTTTCGGGCGCCTCAAGCCATGACCCTCGAAGAATACCTCGCTTACGAAGAAAAAAAGAGTTTCTCTTTGGATTGGAAAGAAATTGTAGCAGAAGAAAGTGCCGAAAACCGCACTTTTGAACTCCCCATCAAAATTGGTTCAAAAGCCTTCGAAAGCTTTTTTGGCTCAGATGAAATCACTATTACCCCAGGTGGTAACCTCGAAATATCTTTAGGCGCCAACCACTCTCGCGTAGACAACCCCATTCTACCCATGCGCCAGCGCAACATTACGCGCTTTGACTTCAATCAAAACATCAACATGGACATCACAGGCCAAATCGGCTCCATGATGAAAGTGAACATGAAATACAATACCCGCGCCAACTTTGACTTTGAAAATATCTCCAAACTAGAGC
>JBIKZM010000027.1:0-10028 GCA_044354735.1 Crocinitomicaceae bacterium | reverse complement strand
CTCGTCGAACAGCCCAACGGCGATTTCGCCATGACGCTATTGCGCCAATTTTTCTTCGACGCCTTTCGTTTGCCACTTTACGAAGCACTCATGCAAAGTCCAGTGGCGCAATTAGCTGCCATCGCGGGCAAATCTGTCAAAGAAACGCGCTATCACCTCAAGCATAGCTCAGAATGGGTGATCCGCATGGGCGATGGCACAGAAGAATCTCAGCAGCGGGCGCAAGCTGCAATTGACCATCTCTGGCGCTATACCAACGAGTTATTTTACGAAGACGCAAACGACCATTTGCTTCAAGCAGAAGCAAAAGTACCTGCCATGGCGAGTATTCAAGCCAAATGGACGGCTACGGTAACGCACGTTCTTCAAGAGGCCACCCTAGAAATCCCGAAAAACAATTGGAAATTTGATGGTGGCCGTGAAGGCCGTCATTCTGAACACATGGGTTTTCTCCTCTCTGATTTGCAATATATGCAAAGAGCCTATCCAAATATGGAATGGTAAGTGCAGCTGAGGTCCGTCAATTTTTAGAAGAGGTAAGCGACCCAGAAATTCCGGTCCTGACTATCATAGACTTGGGAGTTGTTCAAGAAATTTATTTGCAAGAACAAACCTGGATCATTGAACTCACCCCAACGTATAGTGGCTGCCCAGCCATGCAGCAAATAGAGGTTGATCTCCTTGCTAAATTGCGAGAAAAAGGGATTGCCAATGCCAAAGTAAAACACATCTTGAGCCCTGCCTGGACCACCGACTGGATTTCCGAAGAGGGCCGGCAAAAACTGCGCCTTTACGGTATTGCACCACCCGTAAACGAACCAGACAAAAGTGCTCTTTTTTCTGAGCCACCGCGTGTGGCTTGTCCGAAATGCAATAGCAAAGATACCCGAATGGTCAGTTTATTTGGCAGCACAGCTTGCAAAGCGCACTACCAATGCAATGTGTGTCAAGAACCCTTTGATTACTTCAAGTGCTTGAAGTAGAAGCCGATAAAAAAATATGAAGGCGTCTATTTTGGCGCTTTTTTTATTTTTTTAGTACTATGTAATGCATAATACATTATAAAACATATATCTTTGTATCAAATTTAGCTAAAGATGAATGTAGAGAATACGCAAGCGCAAATGCGAAAAGGTGTTTTGGAATACTGCATTCTTGGTATTTTGAATCAAGGGGAGGCGTATCCGTCAGAAATCCTAGATAAATTGCGCACGGCACATTTGTTAGTTGTTGAGGGCACAGTTTATCCCTTGCTCACGCGCCTCAAGAATTTGGAGGTACTCACTTATCGCTGGGAAGAATCTACCTCTGGTCCGCCAAGGAAGTATTATAAAATGACCCAAAAAGGAAGAGACTTTTATCTCGAACTTGCCCGCACCTGGCAAGAATTACAGCAAGCCGTCGAACAAATCAATCAAAATAAACACCATGAATAAAACAGTCTCTATCCATATACAAGGTTTTGCTTTCCTGCTAGAAGAGCAAGCGTACGATATGCTCCGCAACTACCTCAGTAAATTGGCAAGCGTTCTTCAAAATGAGCAAGGGAAGGAAGAAATTCTTCAGGATATAGAACTGCGCATCGTCGAACTTTTACAAGAAAAGATAGGTGCACAGCAAGTTGTTCAACTGGACTTACTTCAAGAAATTATCGACGTACTTGGTAGTCCGGAGGCCTTTGGTGAAGACAATTCTAGATCAGATGAGACCTTTGCTTTTGACGGCACAACATCGGCAACTGCTGAAAAACGCTTCTTCAGAGATCCGGACGGCGCACTTTTAGGCGGAGTAGCTAGCGGGGTAGCGGCTTATTTCAATGTGGATGTCGTTTTTATCCGGGTGGCGTTTGTCTTATTTACGATGGTTTTTGGTTCGGGTATCCCCATTTATCTTTTACTTTGGATCATCATACCGAGTGCTAAAACTGCTAGTGAAAAACTTCAAATGAAAGGTGTTCCGGTAAATATCGAAAGCATTAAAACTGAATTCAAAGAGGCCACCGAACGCGTAGAGAAGAATGCCAAAAAATGGTCTAATCAGTTCAAGACGGGCACAGGACTGAGTGAAAGCGCCCACCGTTTCTTACAACTTCTCAAAAAAGCGATAGGGCTTGTTTTGGTTTTGTGGGGCTTGGTTATGCTGATAGGTTTATCGGTTTTTATTTTTATTGACCCCCAACTTGTTCCGGCTCAGATCAATGGTGAATTTACTTCTTTGGGCGAGCTCAGTGCTTTGTTTTTTGAAAAAGGGCAAAATGAACTATTGTACATTGGTGTTGGCCTCATCGGTTATGCAATCAGTCTTTCTAGCATGCTGACCGGCTTTAGGTTGTTGTTTACTTTTGAAGCGAAGTGGCTGCGCGCAGGTTATTTTGGTCTAGGATTTGCCAGTATTTGCGGATTTATCTTTTTGACGTATGTCGGGATCTCAACCGCGCAAGGTTTTACAATAGAAGGCGAACTCAGTAAAGAAATTGGCACTTATTCCGGCGATTCTTTGCGCTTAGATATTCTTCCTGAGCTACATATCGAAGGCTACAGAAGCCACCGAAATAGCACATATAATTTTGGTTTCAGACCACAGCAAAAAAATGATTATGACCTCATTATGGCTCAAGATGGACGCATTTTTATCAGCGGAATTGCCATTAATTATATAGAAGCTACGGATAGTTTGTATCATGTCAAAATTTGGAAAAAAGCATATGGTCGCTCTTTTTTCAAAGCAAACAGAAGGGCGTCACGTATTGATTTCCCATGTATGCTCCAGCAAAATACCATCCAATTTGCGAGTGGCTTTTCTTACCCAGCCAAAGACCGCATGCGCGACCAAGAAGTTGAATTGCAAATTGCTGTCCCGAAGGGTAAAAAAGTGATTTGGAATGGCAAAGTTGTGTTCCCATTTGCCTTTGTTGAAACACCTGAGCGTATCAGCGACCGCGCGTATGTGAGCGGCAATGGTGAGTACTCAGCGTGGTAGTTTGTACTGCTCTTTTTTGAGCTGTTGGGCATCTAGCCAATAGATCAATTTCATTGAAAAGCTATTGAGTGCACCGGTTTGCAGCGTGTAGGAAAGGTCTTGCCAATAGGCGGCGTTGATTTGATCATTGCTGGCAAACACAGAATTTTTCCAGACAATATTCAGCTCGCTACCGGGCAAAAAGACCCAGCGGTAGACCAAATCAATGGTAAAAGCATTGTAGTTGATGTCGTAGGCAGATTTACCATCGGTGGTGAGTCCATTAAAGCCTTCTAAAAGTTCGAGGCTCCCGTCATCTTGTAAAATTGAAAAATGTTGGTAGGCGAGTGTGGAGCGGTAGTGACGCAAGCGCATACTTAAAGACATGCGGTTGGTCAGGATGTAATCGAAAGATAAAGCCTGGACGGTAGTGTTGCGGTCGCGTTGACCAAAAAGGATGCCCGAGTAGCTTTGGGCAGCAGTTGCAAACGGAATGGCATAGCCAATACTATTGAATTGCAGTTCTTTTTCAAATGAATAGACCAAGAAAACAGCATCGGATAGCCGAACTCTTGGATTCAAGTTATAGGCATATTGCTTCCAGGGGTGATCAATATATTCGGTCATGCTAGCGCCTAAATCTATGGCCAACTTGCGTTGATAATTAGAGGAATACCAGGTGTTCAAAAAGACGAACTGCGGGCTTGTAAATACCTCACCCCAAGTACGGGCTTCAAAATAATCCTTGCTTTCTTGTAAGCTGCCGCCACCACTGAAGCCACAGGCATTGAATTTTTTAGTCACCGTAAAGAAATTGAAGGAGGCCATATTCGAAGAGAACGTATTCGGCTCGTAGAGGTAAGCTTGAAAAACGTTCGCATTGATACTCCATTTCATGAGTTTTTTCCATTTGGGCGTGAAATCGCGGTAGGCAACGCTCGCTTCAAATACCCTTCTGTTATTGTTGTAATTGAATCCGAGGTCATTTGGGTCATAGGTGTCGGATTCTTCTAGGTAACCAAGGCCTCCAATGAGTGAACCGCGTTGTTTTTGGATATTGAAATTCAGGTTGTGCCCGTATGTGGTTTGTTGGTCAAGCTGAGCAGAAAGAATGCCTTTGCCATTGATATTGTAGTTGTTGTCTTTGGTATTGAGGTTGAAATTGAAGGCCGAAACATTGGCATCGTAGAAAGAACCGGCACGCCAAACGTTGGTGTTGGTAAAGCTAACCGAAGAATTGTTTTTGAGATTTTGATCAAAAACGAGTACGTTGTAGTTGGTGAGGGGTGAAATCAGGACCTCCCGACGGCTTTCATCGAGCGTAGAAACCGCTGTAGCCATTTGCTCCGCATTGACGGCATTGAAAACACCGATACCCAACCCTTTACTGTTTCGGCCCGATAACTTGGAGGCGTTATAAAGCTGAGATGAACCCGGTACGTTTTCTAAATATTCGCCTTCTTTGAGCATGGTTTGCGTCACCTTGTAAGGTGCTTGGATGCCAATTCTGCGGCTATAAAAAATGCCCGCTTTATTGAAGAGCTCCATCCCTTCGGTAAAGAACTGCCGATTTTCGTTGAATTGCACTTCAAAAGGAGTAAGGTTGAGCACCTGTTGATCAAAAACAACTTGGCCAAAGTCCGGAACTAAAGTGAGGTCTAAGGTAAAAGCTTCGTTGACCCCGTATTTGATGTCCATACCGCCATTAAACGAGCGCAGCAGGCTTTTGCTACCATCAGCATTGCGCATTTGGTCGGCATAGGCAGACACATAAGGAATGAGCGCCAAACGCAATGGAGGGCTGATGTTCTTGATATTGGTGATGTCGCCACTTTCGAGCAGCATGTTTTCGAGATCGGGATTGACAGCCACCCAGGTAGCTTCTTCTCTGTTTCTAGCGAGTTGTCTGCCAAAATTGACGCCCCAATCTTGCACTTCTTTTTGTGGAAATCGCAAGGCTGAATAAGGAATACGTATTTCTGCTACCCAGCCATTTTCAACAATCTGCACTGCGCTGTGCCATACTAAATTGAGTTGGTCGTTGTAGTTGGTGCCGACAATTTTTGCGTCGAGTTGTACCCCACGGCTAGTGAGCCCAAAATAGAAGCCATTTTGGTTGTCGTTGTAGGTGTCTAAAAACACACCGACGATATCACAATTAGGGTTGAAGTCATCGCGGAGAGAGAGCACTTTGGAGATGGAATCGGGGTGGTCTTCACAGAAAAATGCGAAGTAAATGGCATCTTGGTCATAGAGCAATTGAATGCTTGTATTGCTTTTGGATGCTTGACCAGGTTCTGGTTTGATCTGGATAAACGGATGTAGTTCGGCTTCGGTAGACCACGAAGTTTCGTTGAGTACGCCGTCAATAGAAATTTTTTCGGTGGTGAACTTCGCTTCGAGCTGTTTTTGGCCAAAACTATGAATAGTAACAATAGAAAAAAGAAAGAGCAACTCCCAACGCATGGGCAAATTTACAACTTAAACTCCTTTTCTTGCAACAACATGTAGGCATTCTTCATGGACCTCGTGAGTGACCCAAATTTTAATGTCCTTTTTGAAGCGCAGCAATATTTGGGCAATCACGGTTTGTAAATATTGTTTCTCCACTGAGCTCAAGGATTTGCTTGCTTTGAACCTAGAAAAAGAGATGTCAAAACTATTGCCATTTAAATGTGGGCTTCTTTTTACCGCAGTGCGGTTCTTTCGGACTAATTTAGCCACCGTGTGTTTGGTGCGGGTCATGGAAGTGACGATCAGTTGGCAACCTTGCAGTGGGCTCTGGGCTAAAGAATCTTGAAAAGCGGTCCCAATTTCTTCTAATATTTTTGCCGCATAAGGTGTTAAGAAGGCATATGAATACTGAAAGGTATCCAAAACAAAACCTTGCATGGCTTCAACAAGTACCAGCTTCTTTGCGCGATACGCTTTGCGGAGGCCTTGCGTATTCGCTACGGGTGGAATACCTTGCTTCACTGATCGATCCATGTATTCGACCAAGCGATTGTTCAATTGTGCCGTAAATAAATAGGGATCAGTTGGAGGAATTGTATTTGCAGCACCATCTTGTATTTTTGAATGTAGCAATATATTTGTTGGCTCAGTGGGCCAATAGGCAAAAGCCAAAAGCACAAAACAGATACCGACAAGAAAGAGGTGATGTAGCCGCATTGAAACAAATATAAAAATTGATTGCTTTGTTCAAACGCAAGTTCGTAATTTTGTGTCATGGGATCTTTTGAATCACTCAAAGCGCAGCTCGAAGAACAAGAATGGCCAAATGTCTACTTATTTAAATTTATTGTCCCTAATGACAACCTGCATCTCGCGCAAGTAACAGCGCTCTTCGATGCCAATAGTGAAATCAGTTATCACCATTCTGGAACAGGCAAATACGTGAGCCTGAGCGCCAAAGAAGTCATGCTCTCTGCAGCAGACATCATTGCTGTTTATGAACGCGCAGTACTTATTCCGGGTATAATCTCTCTTTAATGGAAGCAGTTATTCAATTTTTATTCGTCACTTTTTTGATTTTACTAAGCATTATTGGCTACAGGGCCTTGTTGAGAAAATTTCAACGTGGCCAGGTAGTGCACAAAGAATTTTGTGAGTTGTACAACCTCGATCAAGAACCCGCTCAAGGCGAGTTGGCCTTTTACTTTGTTTGTCCGCAAGAGTGCGAGGTCAAGCTGGCCATTTGGCAATTCAATAAGATTGTCTGTGAAGTGGCGCAAGCTTCCTTTGAAAAAGGAGGACATATTTTGCGCTTTGATAGCACTAAGCTTGCTAATGGCGTATATTATTACGGCATAGTGACCTCAGATCAAGAGACCAAAAAACGCATGACAATTGCCAACTAAGATTCGTCGGTAGACTTCTCGATTTTGATGCGAGAAGGTTTTCTTGGCAATTTATATTTGGGTTTGTGAAAATCACTTTTATACCCGTCGGTCTTTTCGATGCGATACACCACACCTAAGCTGTATTGTGTGTAAGACGCACTTCCTAAGATATCTACCAAGCCAAACTTATAGACGCCTTGTGCTTGAAGCCCAATTTGTTTGCTGAGCCAAAACGTGCATCCTGCCGATAAATTAAGGGTAGGGCTGAGTAGCGGTGCACTTTGTTTGGGATCTGACGAACGAAGGCTAAAGCCAAAGCCAGCTCCTAAGTAGGGGTCAATTGCGCCACGGCCAAGTTGCTTGTAGAATGAATATTTTAGCGCGACATCAAAATAGCCAATAAAGCCATTGACACCGATGGAGTCGTTGACTTTTCTTTCAGGTTTGTAGGTTTGTGCACCCAGCACTGCTTCGGCGCTCCAACCATTGTAAATGTAGCGATCAACGTACAATCTAGAAGGGAATGGCAAGCCATGAAGTTGGTCAAAAGGCATTGGGTTGAGTTCTTGTCCGTCGTCGTCGGTGGTGGTCCAGGCGAGTCCGAATTGCCAAAAATAGTTGTCTCGGTTGGTGATCAATTTGTCTGGCTGTGCCAGCGCAGTTGCTTGTATCAAGACAAAAAGGAGACTGAAGAGTAGGGAGAGTTTTTGGCGCATGCAGTTGTTTCTACTTACAAATTTAATCAATATCAGTAGAGTAATACTTTAAATAGAATAAATGAATTGACAATCAAATGTTGATGTGCGGTTTGCTATTAAATGAGTAAATTTGGAAAGAATGGGAAAAGTTAAAAAATACGAACTCACCCTCGACGACGAACAGCCCTTCGAAGTTTACGGAATTTCTACCGCATTTGCCGACTACCGACTTACTTGGGAACTCAATCAAATGCTCGCAATCCACCTAGAAAAAGAAGAACAACGCTTTGAACTCTTTATGCCTAAACTCAAGGCAAAACAAGCGTTTAGTTATTTCTCTTACGCAGATCAAGAGCTTCTGACACGTTTCTTCTTGATCAAAAACAAACAAGAGCAGCAACTCTTGCAAGCAGACCGCCCTATGATAGATTATTTTTTGGTCCTCAAAGATAATTTCTCTCATGATGCTGCTGCCCTACTTGAACAACTCAGAAAAATAAACGGTATTGTTGCCGTGTTTGATTTCAACTACGAAGAATTTGACATATTAGATTACCTTACAAGTTAACATGAAAAGAACTAAAATAGTGGCCACTATGGGCCCCGCTTCCCTAAAAAAAGAAATACTTTCCGACATGATGCGTGCAGGCCTCAACGTTTGCCGCCTCAACTTTTCTCACGGCAGCCACCAAGATCACGCTGGTGCTGTTACGCTCATCCGCGAGCTCAATGAAGAGTTGGGTTTAAATGTGGCTATTTTAGCCGACCTTCAAGGCCCAAAAATCCGCACGCATGAAATGGAAAACAACGGTGTGCTCATCGAAGTAGGTCAGCAAATTGATATTGTAGTTGAAAAAGTATTAGGCAACAACCAACGCTTTTCTATCAATTACAATTTATTGCCACGTGACGTCAAGCCAGGCGAGCAAATTCTCTTGGACGACGGCAAGTTAGTTTTGGCTGTATTAGAGACCGACGGAAAAGAAAAAATCTGTTGTGAAGTCATTCAAGGAGGTTTGTTGTGCTCTAAAAAAGGCGTGAACTTCCCGAATACCAAAATTTCGATGCCTTCGCTCACGGAGAAAGACATCGAAGACCTCGATTATGCCCTCAAATTAGGCGTAGACTGGATTGGCCTCTCCTTTGTGCGCACGGCCAATTGCATCGTCGATCTCAAAAAAAGAATCGCCAAAAAACGCAGTATTGCCAAAGTGATCGCCAAAATAGAGAAGCCAGAGGCCCTGGAGAACATAGACGCCATCATCGAAGAAAGCGATGCATTAATGGTTGCACGCGGAGACCTCGGCGTCGAGATTCCTTATCAAAACGTGCCTTTGATTCAAAAAATGATCATCAGTAAATCTATCTCTAAGGCAAAACCCGTCATTGTAGCTACCCAAATGATGGAATCCATGCTCAATAGCCTCACGCCAAGTAGGGCAGAGGTGAATGATGTCGCTAATGCGGTGCTTGATGGCGCAGATGCCGTCATGCTTTCCGGTGAAACTTCCGTGGGTCAGTACCCTGTTCAAGTAGTGCAAACCATGGCCAATATCATCAGAGAAATGGAGCAACACCCGAGCATGTATCACAAAGAAGAAATGCCGCCTAAAGGCAACCCCCGATTTATCTCCGACTCCATTTGTTTCAATGCTTGCCGTCTGGCGCAGCGCGTAGAAGCCAATGCCATCATCACCATGACCTTTTCGGGCTATACAGCCTACAAAATTGCTTCACAACGGCCCGCTTCAGAAATCTTCGTCTTTACCAGTAACCGCAAAATTCTTACCCAACTCAATTTAGTTTGGGGCGTGCGCGCATTTTACTACAACAAACGTATTTCTACCGACCACACTATTGCCGATATCAAGTATATCATGAAAGAGGGTGGGCATCTGCAAACGGGCGACGTCGTGATCAACGTAGCCTCTATTCCACTAGAAGACCTTGGTGGCTCCAACATGTTGAAGCTCTCTTACGTAGATTAACGGAAGGCTTGCTCGCCAATACGGCGTACTTTTGTCAAATGAACCAATCTTGGAAACTCCGGGCTCAAGAGCCCTTGTCTGTTGTTATTGACCTCGCTGAGGTGCTCAAAATTCCACATTTTGCAGCACAGTTGTTATTGCAAAGAGGCGTGCATTCCCGAGAAAGTGCGGTGGCTTTTTTCAAGCCCGAGCAAAACACCTTGCACGACCCCTTTTTGATGCACAATATGCGGGCTGCGGTGCACAGACTGCAGCGCGCACTTGCCAAGCAAGAAAAAATTCTTTTGTACGGCGATTACGATGTCGATGGCACCACCGCAGTAGCGCTGATGGCAGAGCAGCTTGCTTTATTAGGCTTGCAGTGCGCTTATTACATCCCCGACCGCTATAAAGAAGGCTACGGCGTGAGTGCTGCTGGCATCGATTACGCGATCGCAGAGCGCTTTGACTTACTTATTACACTCGATTGCGGCATCAAAGCCCAAGTTGAGCTTGCAAGAGCAAAAGCGGCTCGTATTGACGTCATTGTTTGCGATAACCAC
>JBIKZM010000214.1:0-3324 GCA_044354735.1 Crocinitomicaceae bacterium | reverse complement strand
CCAAAACAGCTTTAGAATTGATGGTATCTGACTGCACGAGCATGCCGTATACTTGTACAGCAATATACTCGTCTTTACATTCGTAAACAGTGGCATCTAGACGGTTGGACCAATTGTATTTGCTGCGGTTTTCCATGAAGAAAGCCCTCAAACCAGCGGTGTCTTTGACAGCTTTGTTCCAAACTTGATCCTGCATGATTTCGTAGAGAATGATACCGTCGTGGTATTCTTGTAAAAGCGCTTTATAAGCTGGATATTTAGCAGGTAAAAGCGCTTCTTCATATGCTAAAATTTCGCTCTTCTCCCATTGTTGGTAGAGTTGTTTGACTACAACTTGCGGCGCATCTTTTCGGACGCTGCGGTAGTTCTTCACGGCATATTGAGCAAAATCTTGTTGCTTGAATTTTTTGCCATCCAATACAAAAAGTGTTTTGTTCGATTTGAGGTTGTCGGCGGTCCATTTGCCAATGAAATAAGTGGAGTCTAGGTTGCTTACAAACCAGTCTAGGCCTTTTTCGCCTTTGTTTTGGTATGCATATTGCGCGCGCAACTTTTGTACGAAAGAATCTTGCGTTACTTTAGAACGCTCGTCTTTATTGACCTTCGCTTGTAATTCGCGGCGCAAATTGTCATAAGACTTTACTGGCGTCCATTCGATCAGTTTGATGATGTGGTAACCGTATTGTGTTCTAACCGGTTTGGAGAACTCTCCTACTTGCTTCAAGGCAAAGGCAGCGTCTTCGAATTCCAATACCATGCGCTGGCTTGTACCCGATCCAAAAGCAGGCAATTCGCCTCCTTTTTTGATGCTATTGGCATCTTCTGAATACGCATTGACCAATTTGTCCCAAGAAGAACCCGTCACTAGGCTATCGTAGATTTCGTTGATTTTCTTTTCGGCATTTTGACGCGTCTCGGCAGTGGCTTCACGGCCTGTGGCAATCATGAGGTGCGCTACTTTAATGGTGCCGCGCGCAGGGCGTTTGTCGGTCACTTTAAGAATGTGATAGCCAAAGCGCGTTCTGAAAGGCTCACTGATGGTGCCCACTGGCGTTGTGTAGGCTTTCTCTTCAAAAGGATAAACCATTTGAAAAGCAGTAAAATAGCCGAGATCGCCGCCGTTGTTGACTGCCGAAGGATCTTCTGAACCGAGTTTGGATTTGGCAATAGATGCAAAATCTTCGCCTTTTTCAATGCGCGCCTTCAGGCCAAGTAAACGATTGTAGGCCGCTAGCGTGTCTTTGGGGCTGGCATTGGGATCTAGTTTGATCAATATGTGTGAACAGCGCACTTCTGTAGCGGTGCGGTTATAGGCCTCTTTAACCATGGCTTGATTCTGAACGGAGTCTATCAAGTAAGGCAAAGCCAATTGCTTTTTATAGCCCTCGAGTTCTTTTTGCAAGCGCGGAAGCGTATCGTAACCAAGGGCTTCGGCTTCAGCTACTTTCAATTTAAAAACCTCAAACAATTGCATATAGCGATCGAGTGAATCTTTGTCGAAACTCGGATCGGGATTGTTTTTGGTATAAATCTGTAAAAATTCTGTTTTGGTAACAGGCTTGTTATTGATTGTCATGACAACAGGCTCTTTTTGTGCAAGAGAAATATTGGTCAGAAAGCCAAACAAAAATAATACAAGGGTCTTTTTCATTGGTGTGGATTGAAGCGGTTAAATCTTTAATTTGAAATTACTTGATACTATAATTAGGAGCCTCTCGGGTAATGGTGACATCGTGCGGATGAGATTCGCGCATGCCAGCAGTTGTAATGCGCACAAATCGGGCACCTTTGAGTTTCTCGATATTTGGCGCTCCGCAGTAGCCCATGCCAGCGCGCAAGCCGCCAATCAGTTGAAACATGACTTCCATGAGGTTGCCACGGTAAGGCACGCGACCTGAGATGCCCTCTGGCACTAACTTTTTGATGTCGTCTTCGGCATCTTGAAAGTAGCGGTCTTTGCTACCTTTTTGCATGGCTTCTATAGAACCCATACCGCGGTAAGACTTGAATTTGCGGCCTTCGTAGATGATGGTTTCGCCTGGCGATTCTTCTACGCCTGCAAACATAGAACCGATCATCACGACATCGGCACCTGCAGCAATGGCTTTAACGATATCGCCGGTATAGCGTATGCCGCCGTCGGCGATCACAGGCACGCCTGTGCCTTCAAGTGCTTTGGCGACTTCGTTGATTGCGGTGAGTTGCGGAACACCCACACCTGCAATGACGCGCGTAGTGCAAATAGAACCCGGACCAATTCCGACCTTAACGGCATCGGCACCGGCAGCTGCTAAATATTTTGCAGCTTCGGCTGTTGCGATGTTGCCCACGACTATTTGGAGGTCTGGATGGATGGCTTTGATGGCCTTGAGTTGATCTACAACGCCTTTGGTGTGGCCGTGTGCGGTGTCTATTACAATGGCGTCGACGCCGGCTTCTACGAGTGCTGCTACACGATCTAGGGTATCAAAAGTAACGCCTACAGCAGCTGCTACGCGCAAACGACCTAAATGGTCTTTGCACGAATGCGGATGTTCTTTTACTTTGATGATGTCGCGGTAAGTGATCAGGCCAATGAGGCGGTTGTTGGCATCAACAACAGGGAGTTTTTCAATGCGGTTTTGCTGCAAGATGACCTCTGCGGTGGTGAGGTCTGTGCTTTCACCGGTGGTGATGATGTCTTCGGAGGTCATGATTTCGCGAACGGGGCGCTCGAGGTTTTTTTCAAAACGGAGGTCGCGATTGGTGAGGATCCCTTTTAAGATGCGGTTGGCATCTACGACAGGAATGCCGCCAATGCTGTTTTCGCGCATGAGCGTGAGTGCGTCTTTGACCACTGCATCTTCGGGAAGCGTGATAGGATCGATGATCATGCCGCTTTCTGAGCGCTTCACTTTGCGCACTTCTAAGGCTTGTGCTTGAATGCTCATGTTCTTGTGAATGACGCCGATTCCGCCTTGTTGGGCAATAGAAATAGCCAACGCAGACTCAGTAACGGTGTCCATGGCGGCAGATACAATAGGCGTATTGACCAGAATTTGCTTGGTGAATTTACTTTTCAAAGAGACGTCGCGAGGGAGCACCTCTGAATAGGCAGGCGCCAAAAGGACGTCGTCATAGGTTAAACCTTCAGTGATCTGGGATAGATTCGAGAGCGACATGAACTTATTTTTTAATAAATTCTTGCAAATTTAGGAATAAAATTTGCCATTCGGTTACCTATGTGGCTTAGATTCGTCATGTTATTCGTAAATTTAACGTGTGAAACATATTTTCTATCTATTATCGCTCTTTTTGTTGTCTAATGGTGCGCTTGCACAACAA
>JBIKZM010000213.1:0-3333 GCA_044354735.1 Crocinitomicaceae bacterium | reverse complement strand
AGTTTCAATGGTGTCACCTAATTGATAATATCCTCTGTAGGCATCGTTTCCGTTGGGGTCATTGAAACTCATGGGGTTTTCATAGGCAAATTCAAAGGTGAGCCCATTGAAGAATTTATCGTTGAAAAAAGGATTGAAGGTCTTAGAAAATTGTGGGTCTTGTACATATTTCACCTCCCATAAGTAGGAGTCGGAAGTTGCAGCGGGGTCAGAAAGTTTGGCCCAAGAAAAACCGCGATCGGTAAAGTTGCCTTCCGGTTTCCAATACAAAGAATCTGGTGCGGTAGGATTCAAAATTTTAGAACTGGCCTGGTATTGTTTGCCTTGATGCGAGATTTGAATGGTGTAGGTTTTACCGACCTCACCCAGCATGTTTAAAGATACATAGGCACACAGATGCAAATTGACTAAGATTTCGACAGGGATGCCAAAAATACCGGCTGCGACTTGCTCCAAACCCGGAGGGAGGTCGTCTGTACAGATTTTGGTGAGGGTGTCTGTTTGCGTGCCATTAGATATGACGACTATTGCGTCATCTACAAAACTATTCAAGTAAGACTCATAGTTTGTAGAAGAATACACATTGCTGCTCTTAGACAACAAAACGATAGCCGGCTGCCCGGTTTCTATGCGGCCATCCACAACCAATTGTTCTTTGTAGCCAGGGATATCGATTTTCACTTCTTTGGTGCAACTCCACAAGGAGGCAAAGACTAAGGTAATGCTGAGGTATTTTAAAATTCGAAGTTCCATGTGGCGCTTGGGATAATAGGGAATAAAGAGACTTGTTTGACGCTCAAAGAGAAACTACCGCTCATGAAATCGCCATCGTTGTCGACGTACAAAAAGAATGGATTGAGGCGATTGTAGACGTTGTAAATTGAAAATGACCAGTTGCTACGGGCAGCTTTTTTCACTTGGATGTCTTGACCAGTTGCGGGGTCAGTTTTGGTTTTGTACGCTTTACCGTAGCGGGTGGCACTAAGGTCTAGGCGGTGGTAGGGGGCCATGCGCGTGGAGTTGCGCGGGCCGTATTGAAACAATAAGTTTTGATCTTGCACATACCAGCTTGCTGGCAAAGTGAGCGTATTGCCGGTGGCATAAATAAAACTCGCGCTGAAGGTCCAGGTGTCGTTGAGTTTGTAGGTGCCTACCAAGGTGAGGTCGTGGCGGCGATCGTATTTGGCAGGATATATATTGCCTTCGTTGATGTCCGGAAAGCGTCTTTCGGTTTTGGCCCAAGTGTAGCCGATCCAACCTGTAAATGCGCCTTCTGTCTTTTTGAGAAAGAACTCAGCTCCATAGGCCCAGCCATCGCCGTAGACCAATAAGTTGTCGGTGTTGTCGTTGACGTTGTCGCCGGGCAAAGCGCCTTCTTTGAATTCAATGAGGTTTTTCATGCCTTTGTAGTACACCTCAACAGACGCCTCGTAGCGGTCTTTGTCAAAATTCCGGAAGTAGCCAATAGAAGTTTGAAAACCTTGCTCAGGCTTGGCTTGGTCGGTGGTCGGGAACCAGATATCGGTGGGCAAAGAAACAGCACTCAGCGTGACGAGGTGCACGTATTGGTAATTGTAGGCATACCCCCCTTTAATGGAGCTGTTGTCTGGGAGCAAATAGCGAAAAGACAAGCGCGGTTCGAGGCCTTGGTAAAAGGCAATGACGTCGTTGCGGTCATATTGCACCACGCTGTCTAGCGTCGAAATGCCATCGCCTTTGATATAACGGTCAAACGGACCAACGTGAGCAAATGTACTGTAACGCAAACCCGCATTGATGCGCAAGGCTTCATTGACATCAAATTCGTCTAAAGCATACAGCGCGGTTTCATGGGAATACAAATGCTGGGCAGCGCCTGTGTTGAAGGTAATGGTATCGTTTTGGGCAGAGAGACTGGTCGGTGTGAAATCGTGGTAGGTGTAGATACCGCCCCATTTGATGCGGTGTTTGGGATTCGGAAAGTAAGAGAAGTCTACTTTGGCGGTGTAATCGCGGATGCCCGAAGTAAGCGCCACCCGGAATTCGTCTTGCGTAGAAGCAAACTCGAAATTGTAATCGGAATAAGAAAGCGTGGTGTTCAAGAACAGCTTGCTGGTAAACAAATGGTTCCAACGCAAAGCAGCGATGCCATTGCCCCAGGGCATGTCGACTCTAAAACCTCCATTATTGTCTTTGAAAGAAAAGATGTCTTTACCGTAATAGGCGCTCAAATAAATGCGGTCTTTGTCAGTGAGTTTGTAATTGAGCTTGGCATTGAGGTCGTAAAAGAAATAGCCCGAACCTGCAAATGGCGAGGTATCTGAGATCACAGCTTTGGCTAAGATATCGATGTAGGTACGCCGCGCAGAAACCACAAAAGAACCGCGGTCTTTTTTGAGTGGCCCCTCTACAGTGAGGCGGGATGAAATGACACCAATGCCGCCCTTGACCTTGAATTTCTTGAGGTTCCCTTCGTTCATATTGACCTCTAATACTGATGACAAGCGCCCGCCGTAGTTGGCCGGCATGCCGCCTTTGATGAGGTTGACGCTATTGATGGCATCGGAATTGAAAACGGAGAAGAAACCAAATAAATGCGCCGCATTGTAGACCACTCCCTCATCTAAAAGCACTAAATTTTGGTCTGGGCCACCGCCGCGCACATAAAACCCTTGCCCTCCTTCCGATACCGAAGACACACCGGGCAGTAACTGTAGGGTCTTGACGACATCTACCTCGCCCATAAAAGCGGGTAAGGTTTTGACTTGGTCCATCTTGAGCTCCATTTGGCCTAGTTTGGCGGAGGTCACGTTGTCTGAACGCTTGCCGGTCACGCGTACGTCTTGGGTTTCTTGAACCGCCATGTCGAGCTCTAAGCTGATGACTTGGTCTTTTTGGAGTTCTACTGTCTTCACAATAGAAGCAAAACCATCGCAGCGGTATTCTATTTGGTAGCTGCCAAGCGGAATGGTGAGGCTGTAAAAGCCGTAGTTGTTGACGACGGCACCCGTTTTGAGTTCTTGGACAAAAATGCGGGCTGTGCCGAGTGCTTCGCCGCTTCTGGCATCGGTCAGGTAACCACTAATCGTGGCTTTTTTTTGACCCAAAGCAGTAATGGAGAAACAAATAAAGAGGAGAGATAAAATAGTTTTCATAAAAAGGTTGTCTTGTGGACGTAAGCGCGCTGCAAAGGTAACAGGTCTAAAACAAAAAAACAGGGAAAAGGTTGGCTTTTGTCCGGGAATGTACGCGATGTTTGTAAATTTGAACAATGGAAGCAAATTGTTTTATTTGGCAGCACCACCAAGAGGGGCTCTTACTGGGCCTTGGACAAAAAGACTCCTTTGAAAGCAC
>JBIKZM010000212.1:0-3347 GCA_044354735.1 Crocinitomicaceae bacterium | reverse complement strand
GATTCCAGATCTTTTCATGAAGCGTGTGAAAGAAAATGGCGAATGGACTCTCATGTGTCCACACGAATGCCCAGGACTTTCCGACACGCACAGCGCTGCTTTTGAAGCACTCTACACTAAATACGAACAAGAAGGAAAAGGACGTAAAACGATTAAAGCACAAGATCTCTGGTTTAAAATCCTAGAGTCTCAAATTGAGACAGGCACACCTTACATGCTCTACAAAGATGCCGCCAATGCGAAGTCTAATCAACAAAATCTCGGTACCATCAAGTCTTCCAACTTATGTACTGAAATTATCGAGTACACAGCTCCAGACGAAGTCGCAGTATGTAATCTTGCTTCCTTAGCACTTCCTAAATTCGTTACCGAAGAAGGCACCTTTGACCACGACAAACTTTTCGAGGTTACTTACCAAGCCACCCTCAACCTGAACCGCATCATCGACAACAACTTCTACCCAGTAGAAGAAGCGCGCAACTCAAATATGCGTCACCGTCCAATCGGTTTAGGTGTTCAAGGTTTAGCGGACGCATTCATTATGCTCGGGTTCCCTTTTGAATCAGAAGAAGCGCGCGCACTCAACCGTGAAGTATTTGAAACCATTTACTTTGCGTCCATGACCGCTTCAAAAGACCTCGCAAAAGTAGATGGCCCCTACCAAAGTATTGCTGGCTCACCAGTTTCAAAAGGTGTGTTCCAGTTCGATATGTGGGGCGTTACACCAACTAACCGTTGGGAATGGGATCTTCTCAAAGAAGAAGTTAAAACACATGGTGTTCGCAACTCGCTTTTACTTGCACCAATGCCAACAGCGTCTACCGCTCAAATTCTTGGTAACAACGAATGTTTTGAGCCTTACACTTCTAACATCTACACCCGACGCGTGTTATCTGGCGAATTCATCATCGTCAATAAACACTTACTCAAAGACCTCGTCAAAGCTGGTTTGTGGAACAAAGACATGCGTCAAAAAATCATGACTGCAAACGGATCCGTTCAAAATATCCAAAATGTACCTCAGCGTTTGAAAGACCTCTACAAAACTGCCTGGGAAATTTCTCAAAAAGCAATTATCGAGCAAGCTGCCGACCGAGGTGCCTACATTTGTCAGAGCCAATCACTCAATATCTTCATGGAAAATGCAAACTTTGGTAAGCTCACTTCCATGCATTTCTACGGTTGGGAAAAAGGACTCAAAACAGGTATGTATTACCTCCGTACAAAAGCCGCAACCGATGCCATTAAATTTACTGTCGACAAAATAGTAGCAGAAGAACCAATAGCCGCTGAAATCGCCAAAGATCAACAAGCTGCAATTGCTTGTTCACTCGACGACCCAGAAAATTGTGAAATGTGTTCCGGATAGAAGCGGCGGTAGCCGGTTATATGTGGAACGTAAATTCATGAACGAAGTGAACTAAATGTGTTCCGGATAGAAGCGGCGGTAGCCGGTTATATGTGGAACGTAAATTCATGAACGAAGTGAACTAAATGTGTTCCGGATAGAAGCGGCGATAGCCGGTTATATGTGGAACGTAAATTCATGAACGAAGTGAACTAGAAGTTTTCCGGATTTTAGAAAAAGGCTCGCATTTTGCGGGCCTTTTTAATTATACCCTTACCTTTGCACTTTCCAAAACAATATGACCGATCAAAAATCAATTCAACGCGCACTCATTTCTGTATTTTACAAAGATGGCTTGGCTCCTATCGTCGAAAAACTACATGCTAACAATGTAGAAATCTTATCGACAGGGGGTACACTTGCCTTTATAACTGAAATGGGAATACCCGTCACTGCCGTTGAAGACCTTACCCAATTTCCTGAAATTCTAGGTGGTCGCGTCAAAACATTACATCCAGCTATTTTTGGAGGCATACTCAATCGCCGCAATCATGCGGCCGATCAAGCACACATGGCTGAACATCAACTCTCTTCTATAGACCTCGTCATTGTAGATTTATATCCATTTGAACAAACTTTAGCGGCCGGCGCGAGCCATGAAGACATCATCGAAAAAATCGATATTGGCGGTATCTCCCTTATTAGAGCGGCAGCCAAAAACTACAACGACGTCGTTATTATTTCGAGTGTCAATCAATACGCCAATTTGCTAGACCTCTTGAACTCACAAAAAGCGCAAACAACCTTAATTCAACGCCAAGCTTTCGCTGCTGAAGCTTTCCATGTGTCTTCACACTACGACACCAAGATTCATCAGTATTTTATGAATCAAGAAAGTGCCTACTTAAAAATCAGCGAAGAGAAACAAAGCACCTTGCGCTATGGAGAAAATCCACATCAAAAAGGCGTTTTCTTTGGCGACCTCGACGCCTTGTTCACCAAACTCCACGGCAAAGAACTTTCTTACAATAACTTATTAGATGTTGATGCCGCAGTTCGCCTCATGCAAGAATTCAAAAATGACGGCCCAACATTTGCCATCCTCAAGCACAACAACGCCTGCGGATTAGCCACGCGCTCAACGCTTCAAGAAGCCTATGAAGCGGCCCTAGCCGCTGACCCAGTCAGTGCGTTTGGCGGCGTTCTTATTGCCAACCAAGAAGTTGATTTTGCCACAGCTACACTCGTCAATGATTTATTTTGCGAAGTACTGATTGCGCCGGCCTACAACGCTGAGGCAATCACATTACTACAGTCAAAGAAAAACCGCATCATTCTCATTCAAAATGAAGTTCAGTTGCCTCAAACTTTGGTGAGAAGTGCGCTCAATGGCTACCTGGTTCAAGACGCCGATATGGCCAGCGAAGGTCCTGAAAACCTAGTGGTCAAAACCAAACTTGCGCCAACCGCACAAGAAATCCAAGATTTACTTTTTGCAAATAAATTGGTCAAGCACACCAAATCCAATACGATTATTTTGGCCAAAGACGGGCAGCTCCTCGCCAGCGGCACAGGCCAAACCTCAAGAGTAGATGCACTCAACCAAGCCATTCACAAAGCAAAAACTTTTGGTTTTGACCTCCATGGTGCTGCAATGGCAAGTGACGCATTCTTCCCTTTCCCAGATTGTGTAGAAATCGCACACTTAGAAGGCATCAACGCAGTCATTCAACCCGGTGGATCTGTAAAAGACGATCTTTCAATCACTTATTGTGATGAAAATCAGATGAAAATGGTATTCACTGGCGTCCGACATTTCAAACATTAAGCACATTCGTAAAAAAATTTACAAATGTGTACGGCAAACGTAACCTTTAAACGTATTGTACGAATAAGAAGAAATTACACAAACCAATAAGCGCTTAAAATGGGCCTTTTTAACTTTCTTACACAGGAAATTGCCATTGACCTCGGCACGGCAAATACCCTGATTATTTGG
>JBIKZM010000211.1:0-3366 GCA_044354735.1 Crocinitomicaceae bacterium | reverse complement strand
GGGGAGAAGGATCTGTGCTTTTATGATGTGTTTTATGAACCCAACGGTATATTTTCGGATGATGCATGAATCGGTGTGTCCAATAGAAGTAGGCATCGTAAAAGAAGATGAGAAAAAATAGTTGAGCGATACCCCAAAATGAGCCGTAGGTATTGATATCCGAATAAAGTTTCATATATCCCCACTTATCAAGCAAGGTAATACAGGCTGTGAGAAGCCCGGCAAGTAGGATAGAACCTACTGAAAAAAGAATGTCGTGTCTAAAAAAGTGTATTCTGCTTTCGCTTCGAGGTTGAATTCTCCGCCAGCGCCATCCTTTCTTTAAGAAAATCCAAACTACGACAAAAACAGCAATGCCAAAAAACAAATACAAACCCAAATTGAACATGGATTCTTGCAGTGCTGTGGCAATGAAATCTTTAATGGTTGTCATGGAACAAATGTGATACAAACATAAGGAAATATCAAATTTCTAACTTCTTGGAAGGGTATGAATTGGTGGTAGAATTATTGATGTATATGAATTGGCGAGATAAATAGATTTTAGCTCTAATTTCTGTAGGATGCAAATTTTCATGCAATAGTTTATTCCACTTTGCAAATTGGATTACACTTAACCTCAAAATTCACAGAATTGGCTATGTAACAAAATTCATGTGCATTGTGATGCAGCTCAATTGCTTTTTCCACCATGCTTTCGTCAGAAACATGAACTATTGGATTCAAAGTTACTTCTTTGAAACTTCCGCCACCACTTGCCTGTTCAACCATGACACCTGTAGCATTATCTATGTAAGATGTAATTACAACCCCTTCCATTGAACATACATACAAGTAAGATAACATATGACAGGATGAAATAGCTGTAACCAATAAATCTTCTGGGTTTAGTTTTGATTTATCTCCAACTGCAGGATTGTCCGTTGTCAGAAATAATTCAGGCTTTCCTTCAATAGAGATTGTGTGGCTACGGTCATAAGTCCTTATATTTTGAGTTCCGTCACCTTTATTTCCAGTCCAGACCGTAGTTAGTTTGTAGTTGTGTTCATGTTCCATCGCCATTCAGTTTATTCTTCTTCAATTATTGAACTTCCTTTTGAATGATCACCAGATGTCCATTCCCAATTTTCATGTAGTCGAATTTTTCCATTTTCAAGAATTTCTGGCTTTGAAATACAAATTCCTGTCATCAATTCGTCTTGGTCATTTACTTGGTGATAACGCATTTCTATTTTTCCTGATGCATCAACCAAACCAATGAGATGCCCATGTTTTATCTTTCCGCCTGAATATTCTGAAGTAAGGATATTTCCGACTTGCTTATAATGAAATAGCGTTTTACTAGACGTCTCACCGTTTTCTGTATTGCTAATCGGTCTGAATTTTTTGTCGTTATAATTCATTTTTTTCCCTTTGGGTATATAGTCTAAATAAAAGTACCGAAAATTGATAATAACCTAAGGAATAAGATACAATACCGAATCCTATTTTTAATACGCCTCATCAAACTAATTATGGAGCATGTTAATAAGTTTTGTTTAATTAAAAGAATGATACATTAAGAATAAATGATAATTTAAAATCCCATATAATTCGGTTTGTGACGCTTGTTTTTGTTTTGTATCGTTTCACACCAAATCTAGGTCAAGGAGCTTGTCAGGCCATAGAAGATGCATTTGTCATTGCAAATGAGTTACACGCTAATGAAGATGTCTCTGAAGCACTGAAGTCTTATCAGGAGAAGAGAATCAAAAAAGCAACCTATATCACCAATACTTCTTGGCGCTTCGGACAAGTCACGAATACTACCGGTATGTTAAAATCAATTTTGGTTTCATTGCTTGGAAGCACTCCTGAAGCAGTCAATGAAAAACAATTGGATAAGATTTATTCAGCTTCTTACTTTTCACTCGTTTGATAAATGGTGTTTGAAAAAAAGCTGTGTTTCTTCGGATTAGACATTTTCAATTAAATGACTTTTAGGTAATGGCTACATTCGATCATAGATAAATCTTGGTACTATTTTTAAAATAAGACCAATCAATCGCCAACGCTTGGACACATATACAATTTTCTTTCTCCTATGAATGGCTTTAAAAATTTGTTTGGAGGCTTTATCCACGGATGCCACCCAAAATTGTCCTTCACCTTTTGCCATTGCAGTATCCACAAAACCAGGTCGAATATCAGTTATAACAATTTTTGATTCTAATTTAGAAGCTTTTTGACGCAATCCTTCTAGGTAATTGATCTGATAAGCCTTTGATGCGTTGTAAGCAGGAGCAGCCGCGTTTCCGCGAAGACCTGCGATGGAACTGATTGTGACAAAATGACCGGATTGCTGTTTTTCAAAATAGTTAAATGCCCAATCAGCTACACAAGTAAAACCAAGTACATTAGTATCAATAGTTTGTTTCTCTATGTCAAAATCCAATGTGTCATTTAAGTCACCCGTCCCCGAACAATAAACCAAGAGATCTAGTCCGCCTAATTTGTGAACCAAAGCATTCAATTTCTCATTAATTATTTTCGTGTCTGAAATATCAAATGAACTGGTAAAATAGTCATTTGGTTTTCGGGCTTTTAATACCTCAAGGAGGTCCGATCTTCGACCTGTAATTCCGACTTTATGCTTATTGTCAGTCAATATTTTGGCAAGACCTTCACCTATTCCTGATGTTGCTCCAATTATGATTGATTTTGTCATATTTAAGGATTCACTGTTTGGGCAAAAATAATAATCCTAAAACTTTGTATAAAATTCAACTTTTAGGAAATTTAAGTCTTCAGCACAAATGAACTCGGTTTACCGTCGGTCCAAATGGTCAATTTCTTTTTTGTCAATTGAAGGCTGTCATAATAGGTATCTGAAGGCCTTTCTGGGTTTAAGGGGTAGCTGATCAAGTTCTTTTTTCGGCTCTTTAGATTTTCAAGTATCAGATTGACTTGGTCATTCAAAACCGTATCTACATACAATACATTATTGGTAATTGAATCTGTCCATTCGATGTCTTTGTCAATATAGATGTAAGCTTTCAGTTGCTTACCAAGCGGGATAAATAATTCGCGCGCAAACGGGCCAGACCACCAAGTTGAAACACAAATGAAATCGTTATTTACCCAATTTACGCCCGGTGTTTTAAAAGGAATATGCAGCGCGTTTAAATCAAGGCTCAACGAATCATTTTTTCTTGAAATATGTATGCTAAAGTTTTTCAATGCATGATTCGTGATGTCGATGCGCAAACCATCTTTGTTATACTCATTAACGGTCCAGGAATTTGGTTCTTCCTTTTTTGCAGGTGGTTTTGTGCAAGTTGGATACATAAATACGGTTCCTTGCCCTGCTTTTCTTGAATTGGATGT
>JBIKZM010000026.1:0-10246 GCA_044354735.1 Crocinitomicaceae bacterium | reverse complement strand
TTGAGCAACAATCTACCACACAGCAATTAATTCCAAAAATCCCAAGTAAGACCCAACCTGATTTGCATGGTTGGGAATGCATACCCTTGCGCAGTAGATAGTTGTACCGCATTCCAATAACTGCCTAGGTTGGCAACATTCACAAAAAACCTAAAGGTCTTGACCTCTAGTGCCAAATTGAATTGTGCATTGAGGTAGGCCTGATTGCTAATTCCCATTTGTGAAGCAGACCAGTCCATACTTTCCATGTACGGAAGATAAACCAAAGCCCTACTCGCAGCAACGTAATTGAGCTGACCTTCCATGAGTAATCTCAAGCGTTTGTCTTTGAACACACCGCCTTGCCAAGCGAGTGAAATCGCAGCGCTGTTTTTTGGCAAAAATGCAGCTTCCTGAGCCAAATATCGGTAGTTAGAACGGATTGTCCAAAAGGCCTTCTCTTGTTTTTCTAGTGCCTTTCCAAATGTATATTTGACATTGGCATCTAGGGTTGCAAACTGACCTGTCGAGGCGCCTCCTGTGGTGGTCCATTTGACGAGTTGTGGATCAAATCGGTAGACGTTTTTGTACTGAACCAAACTAAATTTCAAGCTGGCATTCAGTGTTTTGGGTTTATTTTGAATCGCACCTGCGAGGCTCAACTCTTGGAAGAACTGTTTTTGGGGATTGGTCCAGAAATAATTCGTCAGGTTGCTTTGGTAGCCGCGTTGCATGAGTAAAGGCCACTCATTGGAGACCCGATGCTGCACATCCATTTTCCAGGTTGCATTGTGCCAATTATAGCCCGTGTTTGACTGCCAACCTTGCGCTGCGCCACTTAAATTGATTTCATTTTGATGCTGTAAACGGTGGGCTGTGCGCTTTATGACGAGTAGATTTGACCAATTGACCTCTAGGGTGTCCTGCTTGGCTACTGCATCTGACCACATCCGCTGGCGCACTCCAATCAGCGCACTCCACTGCAACCCTGGCATACTCCAATTGAATCCTAAGCGGTTGTCTAAATAACTTTGGTCAAATATATCAGCACAAGAATCTGGACTAAAATAGGTTTGAGGATAGTATAAGTTCAAAGGCTCTTGCTCAGTGTAAAGCCTTTTTTGCAGTTGAAATTGATGTTGACTTGCTAAATTGAAAGCGCGCAGCGAATCACCTAACAAACGATAACGAAAGTCCAGACGAGCGCTGTAACTATTTTTTTGTGTGCGGGAATTTTCTTTGACAACAGGGAGTAAATCCATTGAAATACTGCCGAGTGAACTGTAATCCGTTAAGCCACCAGCCCATTGGCGGTCATCGCTTGCATTGCTAAAATGCAACAATAGCTTATGGCGCTTTGCTGCTTGGTACAGATTGATTTGCAATTGACTATAGCGCAAATCATCGGCGCGGATAAACCCGCTACGTTGCCAGCGATCATAACGAAGATTGAGTAAAATATGCCGCGCAAAAGATTGCTCAAAATCAACGCGCATGCGCTGTGTTCCTTGCGCGCCAAAACCGTAGCCAAAACCCAAGTGCGGAAGTGCAGAAAATGTAAGGGGTTTAAGAAGCATTTGAGGGCTGACAAAAGTAGTCAAACCGGGCTGATACACAGCAGAAGCATCTAGAAGTGTGTATTGCGGATTGAAAAAGAAATTGGAGCCAAAACCATTCATTTGCTGCGTTAAGGAGTGGAGGTCTCCGAAGGTTCGGCTTTCTAGTTTAAAGGTGTCTAGCGGGTCTAATTGCTGTGCTGCAATGCGGCTGCAATGCAAGATGAGCAACAAAAAAGACAGAAAGTATTTCATGACGCAAACTTAAGAAAAAAACAAGGGCCACCCCATAGAGGTAGCCCTTTCTAATCTATATAAAATAAAGCTTAGAGCGCGTTAATGCGCATTTGCAAACCTGACTTAAGGTTAGCTGCTTTGTTTTTGTGAATGATATTGCGTTTTGCTAATTTGTCAAGCATAGCAACTACAGTAGGGAATAAACCGTCTGCTTCTTTGCGATTTTTGATAGCACGCAATGTACGCATCGCGTTACGAGTGGTTTTGTGCTGGTATTTGTTGAGCACGCGCTTAGACTCATTTGAACGAATGCGCTTGATGGATGATTTATGATTTGCCATGGCTATTTATATAATTAATCTCGTTAAAAAATGCAGCCCATAGGAGAATCGAACTCCTGTTACAAGGATGAAAACCTTGCGTCCTAACCACTAGACGAATGGGCCAAAAAATTGGCAGCCCATAGGAGAATCGAACTCCTGTTACAAGGATGAAAACCTTGCGTCCTAACCACTAGACGAATGGGCCAAAATGTCAAAACCCCAGAATTTGGGATTGCAAATATAGTAGGAATTTCTTGAAGCGCAAGGGCGCTAGCATTTTTTTTAAGAATTTTCAGGGGCGTCCGAACTCATTTTAAAGCCTAGCCGCTTTCCTGTTTTGAGTTTGAGCTGTTCACCCATCATGAAAATCTGACCCACACTCACATTGTCCATGTATTCAAACGGTGGAATATAGAGGTCAAATTGCAATGCATAAGCAAATGCCATTTGTGCAATGAGTTGCAAAAGTTGCTCGGTGAGTAGCATGTGTTGCGGATCATTGAAAGTAGCGCCCAGTGACCCTTTCCCTTCAATGAAAAAATGTCTTTCATGATTGACAAAAATCCGCGCGATCAAATTGCCCATATCGTCTAGGCGATTTTGCTGCATGGATTCTGCCAAAAAATTGTAGATGTGGATGGTGCCAAAGTAGCCGTTGTTGGGATCCGACTTGAAATAAGCGGTACCCCATAAAGGATTGGAATCTGGCAAACGAAAAACGTTGTGGTGTAAATTGAATACGAGTACATCGCTGCCGATATACACATGAAATTCGTGGTCGCCCCTATCCTTGACCCAAAGCCGCACGCGCTCATCGGTAATGACTTCTTTGAGTGCATTGAGTTCTTTATCGATGAGAGCTCTTAATTCTGTGAAAACGCGTTCGCCATCATCGGCGATATCTTGTTTGAGGGCAGATTTATGTAATAAAATATCTATAAGTTGTTGTCTATTGGCAACGATAGGGTCAGCGACAGGTTTTTTCTTCATGGCATTGTATTTGCTGATAAAAATACCGCAAAAGCAGGAGTTTACCACAAATCGTCTATAAATCTTTACAAGGCTTTGACAAAAAATGTTTAACTTTGAGAAAAGCGCAGGTAGCGCAGTCCAAAAAATGAAAAAACGCATTTGGTTCATTATCAATCCCATCTCAGGTGTTCGTCGCAAAGACGACATCCCCGCGCTCATTCGCCGTTTCTTAGACCACGACACCTATACTTTCGAAATCCAGTACACCAAACATAAAGGCCATGCCATAGAACTCGCTCAAAACGCAGTTCAATTAGGCATAGACATCGTTTGTGCTGTTGGTGGCGACGGCTCTGTACACGAAGTAGGCACCCCGCTTATCGGCACGAGTACCAGCCTGGCCGTTATTCCTATCGGATCGGGCAATGGCTTGGCACGTCACATGCTCATCCCGCGCAACATCAAAAAAGCCATTCAAACCATCAATCTCAACCAACAAATCCTCATGGATACCGTCATGGTCAATGACCAGCCTTTCCTGGGTGTTGGCGGCTATGGGCTAGATGCCATTATTGCCAAAAAATTCGACGAAGACCACAAACGCGGTTTCTTGACCTACGTCAAACATGTCTTCAAAGAGTTTTTCCGCTATAACCCCATGAATATCTCCATTGACACCAATGGGCAAATCAAAAAACTTCCGGTAGTGCTCTGCACCATCGCCAATACTTCAGAATTTGGCAATGGCTTCAAAGTATCTCCAAAGTCAGACGCTACTGATGGCAAACTCGAGTTATTTCTGCTCAAGCCTTTTTCCCTATTTGGCATCCCAAAAATGATTTACCAGTTCTTTACAGGTCGTTCTGATCAGTCTATTTACTCAGAGGTCATTTCTTTTCAAAAAGCTAAAATCTCACTCCCAAATGGTGTTGCACACCACGACGGCGAGCCCTTAACAGTCATGCGCGAAATCAATGTGCGCGTGGTTCCTCACTCACTGCATATCATTGTAGGTCAAAAATAATGGCTACTTCTTTTCAATTAGATCTCGAGGCCATGCTGGCCCAACTTTCAACCCTCAAATCAAACACCACACCTACGTGGGGCCAAATGAGCCCGCAGCGCATGGTTGAACACCTCGCAGACGCGCTTTACATGTCTATTGGGCAAGGTGACCACACATTAGAAGTTCCCGAAGAACGCATCGAGCGCATGCAGGCTTGGCTTGCATCTGACAAACCAATGGCCAAAGACGTTCAAGTCTCTTTTGCGACGCCAGAAATGCAGCTTCGCAACGACGAACTCGAAACTGCCATCGATGAATTCACAGACGCCTTCTTGTCTTTTTTAGAACATTACGAGGAAAACGAAAGCGCAACGGCCCTACATCCCTTTTATGGCCAACTCAATTGCGCACAATGGCAACGCCTGCACACCAAACACTTCGCGCATCATTTTGAGCAGTTCGGACTGATCTAAACGAGCCGCTTCAGCCACCATCACCAACTTTCAATGAGTCATCCACTCACTATCTCCTTAGCAATTGGTCTTGTTTTGGGAAGCCTCAATCATTTTTACCTCAAATCAAGAGGCCACAACGGAAGTGCACAATGGTTCATGCAGGTTGTGGTATTTTTTGCGCTGGCGTTTAGCGTGCTGAAATTCTTTCGTTGACCTTTAGAACTTGTAAGTGTATTTAGCACATGGGTATACAGGAGAATATGGCTCCATCCCTGTATCTAAAGATCGAAACGCCAATTCAAAAGACGCATAAAAATGTTCTGACTTCTGCACTTGGATACCTAAAGGAATATATATGCCACTTGCTGAACCAGTATAAAATCCTGAAAAAATATCAAAATCATAATAGCGCACAAAACTTGTGTAATGAATTCCTGTATAAAACCGCCTTTCTTTGTAAGGGTTGAAATAATATTTTAGGCCTCCATATGCACCAATGAGGCCTCCACCGGCCGTTAGTTGTACATGCTCGTTTAAATCAAGAGAAACATTTGCACTTGCTAAGCCCACAGGTCCAAGTAGGTCTAAACCAAGTCCTAATTTGGGGCTTTGAGCCTGAAGTGCTCCAAAATTGAAGGCAAGAAATACCGTGCAGCATACCCATTTTTTCATATCAAATGACATTAGATGTTAATAATTGACATCGTAAATGTAAGGTACCCAAACAATTGCAGGAAACTAAAAAATGTAAGCTGCTTTTTTAGAATTGCGAAAATCGCAAGTGCTTACTTCCCAAATTTCAAGAACGGAATGAATCTCGGGACGTTTTTCTGGTAGTCTTTATAAGCAGGATACTTATTGGCGGATAGTTCTTCTGAGAAATCTGAACTGCCTTTAAAGAGAATGAGTAGCAATACGCAACCTCCGATAGTCCAGTTGACCCATTGGCCAGTGGCGTTGACGCTAAACAAATAGAAAATGACCCAAATGCTTTGCTCCATGGCGTAATTTGGATGGCGCACAATGCCCCACAAACCTGTAGATACAAAACCTACTTCGTAGTCACCTAGTGGCTCTCCGGCTTTGATGCGGCGGTGCTTTTCTGTTTGAAATACATATTGTTGTTGATCGGCAACAAATTCAATGGCCACTGCAATTAGAATAAGTGCCGCCAAGATGTAATCAATCATATTTAATTGCGGATCAGCTTGATCGGAAAGCGCAGCTAAAATAGGAACAGTGAAAGAAAAAATGAGGATGTTTTGGTAGGCTGAGATAAAGAACAAATTGAAAAGACCCCAAATGAATTTGTTGTTGAAACCGGGGCGCTTTCGGAGTTCTTCCCAGCGGTAGTCTTCTTCACCGGCCCAAAAACGCCAAGTGTAGGCGCCGCGGCGGGCAAAATTGAAGGTGAGGCGCGCACCCCAAATAGTCGCAAGTATTGCCATCAGGACCATGCGCTCTGATAATTCGGGCGCCAAAAGCGTCATGTGCCAAACATAGTAGATCGGTACAATACTCCAGAGTTTATCGACCTGAGAATTATTGCGCGAGATTTCTCCGACCACAAAACAATAGGCAATGACCAAACCTACTGGCAAAGCCATCTGACCTAGAATATCAAATTGGAGCTCGCTTGGCGTATAGCCAAAGTTGAGGCAAATTAGTGGTGCAACAACCACGGTAAAAATCAAAAGTAGGATAGTGAGTAGCACGTTTGAAACAGTTTAGCACCACATTCAAAAATGTAGCAAGGGGTTAGAAGCCGAAATTAAGAAAAATCTTTAAGATTTTGCAAATGTGATCTGCGCACTTCTTAGCGCCTCAATGAGCGCTTGCTGACCTTCATGGAACACAACTCCAAAGTCTGCGTTTTTTACCCAACAGCGCACCTGCATGTGCAAACCTGCTTCATTGAGTTGCTGCACCCCAACAAGTGGTTCTGGTTTTTGCAAAATGCGCTTATCTGAAGCCAAGCAAACTTTGATTACTTCTTGAACTTGACTGATCTGCACCGTTTGGTCAAAGACGAAGGTCCATTCTATTCTTCTGTTTTTCTCTTTGGTGTAATTGATGATGGTGCCATTTGCGAGCGGCCCGTTTGGATACACTAACGTTTTGTTGTCGGCAGTAATTAAATAGGTATTGAAAATTTGAATTTCCGAAACCACACCTTGTTCACCTAATGCCTTGATGTCGTCGCCCAATTTGAAGGGCTTGAGCACGAGGATCATGATGCCACCCGCAAAATTCGAAAGTGTTCCTGAGAAAGCCATACCAATGGCAATACCCGCGGCGCCAAGTAAGGTCAGGAAGGAAGTCATTTCAACACCCAATTGCGTAATGGCGGTGATGGAGACCATTATTTTGAGCGCCATGGATAGGAAACTCGTTAGAAATGAAATGAGCCCTGGATCGGTTTCACTTTTGCGCAAAATTCTATTGACCAAGCGCGTCAGGACACCCGTTAGCCAAAAACCAACAACAGCAATGACGATGGCCAGCACCAAATTTGTCAGTAAAGCAAAAATAACTTTGCTTATATCTCCGGTTTTGAGATCAAAGAGTGTTTCTATAAAGTGCATGTTGTAATTTTAACACAAAAATAGAAATGTTTAGCGAGTATGAAAATTTGGATCCAATCTGCGTCATTGCCAGCGACGGCAAGGCCGACTACTACCCGAATTTTTTAGACCCTGTTGCTGCCTTTCACTTATTTGAGCAGCTGCTTACTCAAAAGACCCTTCAACAAAATGAGATTGTTCTTTTTGGAAAAAAAATCAAGGTACCGAGACTTGAGGCCTACTATGCACTCAATGGCGAACAATATGGTTATTCAGGGCAAGAACTGAAACCCGAAAAATTCCCAACATTCCTAAATGAACTCCGACTCAGCGTAGAGAGATGCACTGGGCATGCTTATAACGCGCTGCTGATCAACTACTACCGAGATGGACAAGATTCAAATGGCTGGCATGCCGACAACGAAAAAGAACTTGGACGTAACCCCAGCATTGCATCGATCAGTTTAGGTGCAGCGCGCCCTTTTGACCTCAAGCATATGTCCACAGGGTTCAAAAAAAGTATCGTGTTGGCACACGGTAGTTTACTCCACATGCATGGCGCGCTGCAACAGCACTACAAGCACCAACTGCCTAAAAAACGAGGCTTAACAAGCGCAAGAATCAATTTAACCTTTCGTTGGATACAGCCGTCTAGCTGAAATCAGTAACTTTGAGTCAATGAAGCCTCAAGACTACATGCAACGCTGCCTAGACCTCGCTATTTTAGGGCAAGGATTGGTTGCCCCCAACCCAATGGTGGGCTGTGTGATTGTCAAAGATGACCACATCATCGGCGAGGGTTACCATCAAGCATTTGGTGGTCCGCATGCAGAGGTGAACGCTATTGCAGCTGTTGTTGATCAGCAAGCACTTGAAGGCGCAACCGTATATGTCAGTTTGGAACCCTGCGCACATTTTGGCAAAACACCACCTTGCAGCAATTTACTCATCGACAAAAAAGTAGCAAAAGTAGTAGTGGCCTGTAAAGACCCCAACCCAAGGGTAGCTGGCAAAGGCATCGAGCGCCTCATTAAAGCAGAAATCGAAGTAGAGGTAGGCGTACTTGAGTCTGCGGCCAAACAACTCAACAAACGTTTTTTTTGTTTTCACCAAAAACAAAGACCGCATGTAGTGCTCAAATGGGCACAAACCAAAGATGGTTTTCTTGACCGCCTGCGCGCCGCCGAACAAAAAGAGATCAATTGGATATCCTCAGAAGAGTCTAGATCATTAGTGCACCATTGGCGCAGCCAAGAAATGAGTATCCTCGTTGGCAAACACACCGCTCTCAATGACAACCCTTCTTTAACCGTAAGAGAAGTCAGTGGTAAAAACCCAATCAGGATTCTAATTGACAGCCAACTACAAGTTCAAAACGACATCAGTTTGTTTTCAGCAGATGCCCCTACCCTCATCTTCAATCGGCTCAAAAATGAAACAAAAGGCAACATTGAATGGATTAAAATTCAAGAAACAGCCACTAAAAATATCTTAGAAGAACTCTACAAACGCGGGATCCATTCTGTGATGGTAGAGGGAGGAAGCCGAACCCTGCAATATTTCATCATCGACAACGTTTGGGACGAAGCATATGTGCTGGTTGGTGACTTGAACTACGGTGAAGGGGTCAAAGCACCGGTATTGAATCGGGTGCCAACGAATGTCCACCCTTTCGGGACCGACCAAATTTACTACTATAAAAGACGAACGTGAAAAAAATCAGTCTACTCATCAGTACCTTATTTGTATCACTAGGTATTTTGGCGCAAAGCTATCAGTTGGCCGTACTCAAATACAACGGTGGCGGCGACTACTACGCCAACCCTACTGCACTGCCCAACCTGATCAAATTCTGCAATGCAGAACTCGGCACGAGCATCTCCAAGGAAGTGCCTTATGTAGAAGTGGGAAGCGCAGATCTTTTTCAGTACCCCCTCTTACACATGACCGGACACGGCAATGTGGTGTTTTCAAAGTCAGAAGCCTTGAATCTGAGAACTTATTTACTTTCTGGTGGCTTTTTACACATAGACGACAACTACGGAATGGATGGTTTCATTCGGGCAGAACTCAAAAAAGTATTTCCAGATGCCATCCTGACAGAGGTTCCGTCTAGCCATCCGATATTTTCTGCGCGTTATGCTTTCCCTAATGGCTTGCCTAAAATTCATGAGCACGACGGCAAACGCCCCCAGGCCTTTGGTATTGTAATCGATGGCAGGTTGGTGTGCTTGTACACATATGAAACAGATTTATCGGACGGCTGGGAAGACCCGCAAGTACACAACGACCCACAAGAAAAAAGACGACAAGCACTCCAGATGGGAGCGAATATCGTCTCTTATGCTTTTTCAAATTAAAGTCGCAACAACTTAATGTTGATGGCCATCGTGTTCTCCGTGAGGAGCCGCTTGCGCATCTACAGTAACTTGCAGCAATTCAATCTCGAAAACCAAATCTGAATAGGCAGGAATAGAACCTTGTCGGCCCTGTTTGCCATAGGCGTTGTAATAAGGGATGAACAACAATATTTTACCACCTTCTTTGATCAGGGTGATGCCCTCTTCAAAACCAGGGATCATGCGTTGCACCTTGTATTGAAAATCTAGCGGTGCTCCGCGGTCTATGGAAGAATCGAATTTTTTACCGCCACGACGAAGTGTACCAGTGTAGTGCAGGCTCACTTTGTTGCCTTCTTTGACTTCAGCTCCTTTTCCTTTGTCTAGGATTACGTAGACCAATCCGCTTGTGCTCTGTTGGGCAGCTGGATAATTCTTTTTGACTTCCGCAAACATGAAGTTTTTGTAGTCCTCTTGAGACATCCCTGAAATTTGAGCAAGTTCTGCTTGTTCGAGCGCCTCTGCCGCTTTTTTGACCAAATAAACTTGATCAAAGGCTGCTTGAGCATCCCATTTTAGGGCTTTTGTACCTACACGAACGATTTCTACTTTGCGCATGGTATCGTTTTGTGCAATAGCATCTACCACTTCTTGACCAGAAACAACATGACCAAAAACGGTGTGCTTACCGTCGAGCCAAGACGTTTCTTTGTGCGTGATAAAAAATTGAGAGCCATTGGTGTTGGGGCCTGAATTGGCCATGGAGAGGATTCCTGGGCCTACATGCTTGAGCGTTGGGTCGATTTCATCGTAAA
>JBIKZM010000210.1:0-3384 GCA_044354735.1 Crocinitomicaceae bacterium | reverse complement strand
AAGAAACAAATAAGGACAGTGAAAATAGATAGTCTTTTCATAGGGTTCAAATCATGCGCGGTTTTTTACCGCCTGGAAAACTCATTTTGTAATCAACTTGGATAGCGCCTTGGGTAATATTCCCCAAGCGTTTGAGGAGTAGTTTTTTCTTGAGTGGGCTGAGGTGATCTGTAAAAAGAATGCCTTCAATGTGGTCGTATTCGTGCTGAATAATGCGCGCAGCGTAGCCATCGAAGGTTTCTTCGTGGAAAACCCAGTTTTCGTCATAATAGGTAATGACTGCTTTCTCTTTGCGCTGGACGTTTTCGCGGATACCGGGTATAGACAAACACCCTTCTTGAAAAGCCCATTTGGTTCCACTTTCTTCTTCAATGATCGGATTGATAAAGACTTTTTTGAAATTTTCTATACCTGCTGCCATAGGGTCTGGTTCATCGCCTTCTTCGTCGGCAAACGGGCTGCCGTCGACAATAAACAAACGGATACTCTTGCCTATTTGGGGTGCTGCCAAACCAACGCCTTTGGCATGGTACATGGTTTCAAACATATCGGCAATGAGCTTTTGTAAATCGGGATAGTTTTGATCGATTTCTTCAGCTTCTTTTTTCAAGACGGGGTCTCCGTAGGCGACTATTGGTAAAATCATGTTGCAAATTTAACAAGGATTAGCTTTGAGCCAAGTATTCTTGTAAAATCATGGCGGCTGCCACTTGGTCCACTAAGCTTTTGTCGTGCTTTTTCTTTTTATGACCCATTTGAAATATAGCTGCACTCGCCATTTTGGATGAGTAGCGCTCGTCGAATAAATGAATGGGTGTATTTGAAAATTTCTCTTCGAGCGCTGATTTTAACAAACGCACGTTTTCAGTTACGTGAGCGTCAGAACCGTCTAAACGGGTGGGGTAACCCAGTACAATCTCCACAATTTGACGCTTGGGGATTTCTTGTTCTAGCCAATTTTCAAGATGAATCGATTCGATGGTTTGTAACGGACTAGCGATGATGCGATTGGGGTCACTGATGGCCAAACCACAGCGCTTGAGTCCGAAATCGATACAAAGTACAACTGACATCCGCCAAAATTAACTAGTTTCGGGGAAGTATTTGTAATTTCGTGTTGTGATTTCAAAAGTTCTCCTCATCCTCCTCCCACTCTTATTTTTTTCTTGTAAAGAAAAGCCAAATAATGTCGTCACAACTAAAGAGACAAAATTGATTTTTAAGCCCGTATTCAAAGGCCTTTCTGCTTTTCTAAATTACCGCGAAAAGGTAGATGCGCGCAAGGATCTCAAACAACTACCATCGCCATACTTTACCCACAAAACGGGCTTCACCCTCAAGTCTGAAGCGCAACTAGATCCTAACGGAGAAATCTTAAAAGCTAGCCTCGAAAAAATAGACACGCTGGGTTTTAAGGTCAACTACACTTTTTACTTTCTCAAAGAAGTCTTGAGCATGGTGCAGGTCGTCAAGACCAACTTGCGGCTCTCGACCTTAATAAATGATGTCTCGTTTATCTTTTACAATGCCAACCAAAGTCCAATTGCCAGCTACACTAGAAAAGTGATCAATGGCAAGCAAACGCCTTTTATGGCCATCAGCTCCGAAGAAAAGACCAACCAAGACATCGATGACGCGCTGCAGATGCTTTCCCAAATGCAAAATCAAGATGGCGCATTCAAGCTGGGTTTTCAAGGTTTTGACGAAGCCTTCAATAAAAAGTTTGTGCAATTTGGCAACGATATCTACTCGACGAACCTTGCTTACGCACCCAACGACACCGCTGTTTTGGCTTTTGAAAAAAATCCGAACGCCTTTAAAAAACAATTTTACACTATCCAATTTCAAAACGTACAAGAAGCTTCGGGCCTGCAATATCAAGTCCTCACGGCCATTCAAAAATTAAATGCAACATTTTACTGATTTCAAACGTCTTATTCAGTTGTTCTGATCCTTATTTCATGAAAAAATTACTTTTACTCAGCCTTACATTTCTTATTACGGCACTTTCTTACAGTCAAAACATGAAAGTGAGTGGCCGTTTAGTAGACAGCTCGGGTGTGGAGCCTATTCACCAAGCGAGTATCATGGCGATCCATCTGCGAGATTCTGTCTTAGTGAGTTATACCCGCAGCAATGCCAACGGAGAATTTGCCATCAATAACCTTCCGCTCGATTCATTTCAATTAGTGATTGAACACAACAACTGGACGCCTCGCAGTATTTACGTAATGGGCTCGGCCAAAAAATCAACTTTCGAGCTGCCCGACATCCGTCTCTACCCCAAAGTTCAGGACGTACAAGCTGTGGTGGTGACGCGCAACCGCAACGCAATGTATTTCAGCGGAGACACCCTCATTTTTGTCGCTGACTCGTTTAAAGTGGCAGAAAATGCCGTTGTCGAAGACCTCCTCAAAAAACTACCCGGAATCAAAGTTGAAGACGACGGTAGCATCACTTCTCAGGGCAAAGAAATCAGTCAGGTACTCGTAGACGGCGATGAATTTTTTGGCTCAGACCCCACAATTGCCACCAAAAACTTAGCGGCAAACGGCGTAGAATCTGTACAGGTTTACGAAAAGAAAAACGAAGATGCCGCTGCTGGCGAAGACGATAAAATACAAGTTCTAGACCTAAAGCTCAAGGACGAAGCCAAGCGGGGCTATTTTGGCAAAGCGGCCGTTGCCTCCGATCTGAACCAAGGTGCGGCAGACGAACCCTTTTATGAAGCTGAACTCTTATTGAATAAATTCGACAAAACCCAAAAAATATCGGTCTTTATGCTCGCCTCGAATACCCCTAAATCTAGTTTTGGATTTGGCGACATGAATAAATTTGGCCTAGACAACGAAAGAGATGCGAGTGGCATGAACTTCTGGGACGGCGACTCCAGAGGCGACAACTCAGGTATTCCGCAAACACTTAAAACGGGTGTTTACTACAGCGACCGCCTTTCTGACAAAGTGAAACTCGGTGTCAATTACGCTTTCTACGACAGCCGCTTGCAGGCCAACTCGAGCTCGCAAACACAATATTTCTTGGCAGACAGCTCTTACTACACCAAAGACTCTACCAACAATCAATCTACAAGCAGCTCGCACCGCTTCAACATGAATTTGCAAATCGATATCGATTCACTCACCAAACTCGAAATCAAGCCAAATGTGCACTTTGACCTCGGCACCCAAAACAATACGTCTATCAACGATTTCCGAGACAACAACTTTGCCTCTTATTTGCTGACCAATGTAAACAATACCTACGATTCAAAAGGTGTAAGCAGCAATTCAGAAGCTATTTTAAGAAGGAAATTCGCCAAAAAAGACCGAGAATTAGAAGCCAAATACATTCTCCGCTACAACGACAATTCGTCTGAGGGTCAGT
>JBIKZM010000209.1:0-3410 GCA_044354735.1 Crocinitomicaceae bacterium | reverse complement strand
TGCTTTGGCTGCCGCGATGCCGGATGCAGCATCTTCAAAAACCATACATTCGGCTGGGTCAAGACCCAAAGCTTTGGCGCCATTGAGAAAGACTTCAGGATGCGGTTTGGGGTCTTGGACACCGTTGCCGTCTATCACGACCTCAAAATAATGGCTGATATGGAGTTTGTCTAAAATAAAATTGGCGTTCTTACTCGAAGAGCCTACGCCTAGTAAAATTCCGAGTGCTTTCGCTTTATTTAATAAGTTGAAGACACCCGGTAGCAAGTTACTTTCATTGAGGTCTTGGATAGATTCCAAATAAAAATCATTTTTGCTTTTCAATAAATCCTCAAATTCGGCAGCGGGAATGGTTTTACCACCTAATTCTAGGATTTTTTTGAGGGAATCTGCCCTACTCACCCCTTTTAAGAGTTCATTTTCTTGCGCTGAAAATGCAATTCCTAAAGAATGTGCACAGCGCTGCCAGGCTAAAAAATGGTTGTGTTCGGTGCTGACCAAGACGCCGTCGAGGTCGAATAGAAAAGCTTTTATGTTATCCACGCGTGATTTGCTTGTCGGTAAGAATCAAATTGAGTATGCCCGCCAAAACGAGTGACGAACCCGCTAAAAGCATAGGTGCAATTGGGCTTGATCCAAATATTTTGGAAAGCACATTGACACCGCCTAAAGCTGCAATAATTTGAGGAATAACGATAAACATATTGAACAAGCCCATCATGAGGCCCATTTTGTTTTCATCCACGGTGCTGGACAGCATGGCGTAAGGCATCGATAAAATACTACCCCAAGCAAAGCCAATGAGTGCAAAACAGACCCAAAGGTAATCGGGGCTCGGGATAAAACGCATCAGAATGAAACCAAGACCACCAGCCACAAGCGAAACTAAATGAACCCATTTGCGGTTGACACTGAACTTCGCGGCATAAAAAGTGAGCGCAAGCGCAAAAAGCATGGAACTGAGGCCATAAATACCCATATTGGAGCCCACTGAATCGGCTGCAACTTGATACGCCTGATTCATTTGCTCAAAATGTGCTGCATCTAAGTGCATTGTTTTGGTTGGCGCAGGAGCCTTGTACAAAAAAGACGTCAAGGCAGGCGTGGCCATACTCCACATCGTGAAAAACGAAAACCAACTGAAAAATTGAATCAGGCCTAGCTTCAGCATGGTTGGCGACATACTTGTTACTGAACTCCAAAAATCTTTGATGAAATTGGTGTTTTTCTTTTCTTTTTTGAAGGCTTCTTCATCGGAAGGAGGGTATTCCGTGGTGGTAAAGATGGTATATAAAATACTCCCTAAAAAAACGACTGCTCCAATGGCAAAAGCCACCTTTACATTCATCGGTATTCCTTTTGCAGCAGCTTCTTCAGAGAAACCGAGTTTGGAAACCATCCAAGGCAAGTTAGAGGCTACCCAAGTACCGATACCGATAATGAGGGTCTGTAAAATAAACCCATAAGAGCGCTGTGATTCGGGTAGTTTATCGGCAACAAGTGCGCGAAAGGGCTCCATGCTGATATTGATAGAGGCATCGAGCATCCAGAGAAAGCCAGCTGCAATCCAAAGCGTTGGAGAATAAGGCACAAAGAAGAGTGCAATAGAACTCAGGATAGCACCAATGAGAAAATAGGGTTTGCGACGTCCAAAACGCAGCGACCACGTGCGGTCAGAAAGAAAACCGATGATCGGCTGCACAATTAAGCCCGTTAAAGGGGCTGCAATCCATAAACCTGGGATTTCTTCTGGTGAAGCACCTAAAGTCTGAAAAATACGAGACATATAGCCGCCTTGCAGGGCAAAACCAAATTGAATCCCCATGAAGCCGAAGCTCATGTTCCAGATTTGCCAAAACGAGAGTGTAGGTTTAGTTTGCATGACTCAAAGATTGCTAAGATTTAACGCACATAAACCGCATAGCCCCAAGGAGCAAGCGCAAGCGTCTGCTTGTCTTTTAAAATTTCCTTTTTGTCTGTAAAGAGGTTGATGTACGTGCCCGCCGCAGCAGTATTCAAAGAAACTTTTTTGGCTTGTGCACTCAGGTTGATCACGACCAGAACTTTAGAATCACCTTGCCCACGGGTGTAAATAAGGAAGTCTTTCTGCTCTTTGGTGCTCAAAAACTTTGGTGCGGCTTGCTGCATCCCGACGTATAATGCAGGGTTTTTTTGATGCAGGTGGAGCAAGCGGGTGTAGAAATCGACGAGGTCCATTTTATCCCAGTTGATACTGTCTTTGTCAAAGAATTTCAAGCGGCGGTCTAGGGAAGTTTCTTGTCCGTTATAAACCAACGGCATTCCTTGAATGGTGGCGGCCATCACTGCCATGGCAAAGCGCGCCTCACCCATGCGCTCCATTTCGGTGCCATTCCAAGAGTTTTCGTCGTGGTTAGAGGTGAAGTTCATGTGAAAAGCACCTGCAGGAAGTTCCATGCGCTCAAAATAGGTCTGGACATCGGCCGCATTTTTCTTTCCTGTAGCGATATCGTTCAGGATGTGGTGAAACTCCCAACCGTAGGTCATTTCAAAAGCAGCATAAAGTTCTTTTCCTTCTGCCTCGGCCAGCATAAATACGGGCTTGATTTGGTCCAATGCAGCGCGCGCGGTGTTCCAAAATTCCATCGGAACCCAACCAGCGACATCACAACGATAGCCATCGATATTGAAGTCGCGCACCCAGTATTCCATACAAGAAATCATTTCTGCGCGCATTTCGGCATTTTCGTAGTTGAGGTCTGCGACATCCCACCAGTCGGTACCTATTGTGGGTTGCACCCTGCCGAGTGAATCTAAAGTGTACCAATCTAGTTTCTTTTCTGCAATCCAAAGGGCGTCTGGAGAGGTGTGGTTGGCCACCCAATCGATAATAACTTTCATGCCTAAATTGTGTGCAGATTCCACTAAATGTTGGAAGTCTTCGTGCGTACCAAACTCAGGATTGATGCCGCGGTAGTCTCGAACCGCATAATAACTCCCTAAGCTGCCTTTTCTGTTGAGTTCACCAATTGGGTGAATCGGCATGAGCCATAAGATGTCGACACCCATTTCTTTGAGGCGCGGCAATTGTTTTTCAAAAGCAGCAAAAGTACCTTCTGGTGTAAATTGGCGCACATTCACTTCGTAAATAGTCGCATTTTGAACCCATTCAGGTGTTTTGAGTTGGGCAAATGCAACGAGCGAAAAGAATCCGAAAAGAAAAGATAGCGTGATTTTTTTCATGACTAAACAGTTTCAGTTTTAAGAATATACTTCAAATGATAAGCAACCAAGCCTTCGACAGGCTTTTGAATAATGGAGGTGATTTGAATATGTAGTGCAGCGGCTGCTTGGTACAACTCTTTTTCAAAAATTTTAGCGAGGGAGCCCACAAAATGAACTTCTGTGTTTTGGTAGTCGTCATAACAACA
>JBIKZM010000208.1:0-3415 GCA_044354735.1 Crocinitomicaceae bacterium | reverse complement strand
ATAAGCTGCACTGAGCTGGCCAATAGTGTCTAGGATAAGTATGTCAGAAGCTTGTGCCTTTTGTTCTTGATGAGAATAAAGTGTTGCACCCGGAAAAAATGCAAGCAACTTTAGCAAATGTGAGGATGACAAATCATGAGGTGCAATTAACACTTTCAAATTGAGCTTGGCTAAAAAATCCTTATTTCCCTTAAGCAAATCAAATAAGATCTTTTCCTCTTGTAGCCAACTGCTACCTAAAATCAATAAGGGTGCGCCTGCAGCAAATTGTGCTATGAGGGCATTGGGCTTGGCAGTTGCTTTGGCCTCCAACACCCGATTGAAGCGCAGGTCACCTAATATTTCTATTTTTTGAGCAGAAATCCCGATGCCTAATAAAAGTTGCTGCGTATTTTTATTTTGAACACCAAAGTAAGATACGCACTGCAAGGCCCTTCTAAAAAACCCACCATACCACTTGAAATACACTTGCGAAGGACGCAACAAGGTCGATACAGCAAAAACTTCTAAGCCTGCTCGTTGCGCTTTTTGCAACAAATTGGGCCAAAACTCATATTTCGGTAAATACAAACGCGAAGCACCTACCGCCTTTACTAAAAGGCCCATTTGACCAGGAAGGTCTGCAGGTAAATAAAAAACGGCGGAGGGTTCAAAACCACGCTTGTGGTAGTGCTGCATGCCCGAGGGCGAGTAGAAACTCACGACAATTTCAAGGCCTGGGTTAGCTGCTAAGCAAGCTTTTATCAAAGGCAGGGCCATGTCGTATTCACCTAAAGACGCGCAATGAAACCAGTAGCGCTTTTTGCCAGTATTTGGTAAGTTTTGAAGGATGGTCCAAGTTTCCTTCCGACCGAAAACCATGGCCTTTGCTTTGGGGTGCCAAAGGGAGGCCAACTTTAGGATGAAGTTGTAGTTAGCAATCAGAAAAGAGTAGAACAAGCCCATGAATGCACGAAATTAATCGAATTGAATGGAAATTTGAACTTTGCCGTATATCAATCATAATAATACTCCCTTGGCTCCGCAGAGTAAAAGGGAATATACCAACCCAAGCGAAAGCCGGTTTGCAAATCGAGGCGGCGGGCGGTAGAGACCGGAACGGTGGGTTGGTCAAAGTTGCTGCTACGGCGATTGTAGGTAAAGCCTTGCTGAAAATAGAGGCCGGCGTAGAAGCTTGTTGAGCCGCGGTTGTTGAGAAAGGAATAGCCAATAAATTGCTGGGTATTGATGCCGGTGCTGAGGCGGTCATAGCCTTTTTTGTAGTCGAGCTCAAGTTGCGGCACTACGTTGTCGTTGGTTTCTATACGCAGGCGGTGAATCATATAGCCGCCGCTGAGCTGCACTAAAATGCCGCTGTTGCGATTGGTTTGGTTCAAGGGGAATAACCTGCCGACATACGCGTTGACGTGCACACCGCGCGGATACACGAGTACCGATGCAGGCAGACCGAGGTCGTTGGTGATGTTGCCAGCATTATCTACCAAATGGTCAAACAAGCCCGTTAAGCGCACGTTGTCTGAAAACCAAAAATCTGACTCAAGGCCCACACTCCAGTTGCTTTTGAATTTATAACCTGCCGTAAGGCCCACCCGATTGAAATAACCGTAGCGCTCGGCAAGATCTGCACCCGAAAATGCGCCGCCATAGTGGATACCTACAACCGGTAGTGAAAGGGCGTCTGAACCAGAGACTTGGGCATTATATGTTGCCTTAAATAAAGAAAGTAAAATGATTACTAGATAAACTTTCATATCGTAAAAATACAGTTATTCCACCAAACAAAAAACCCCACCGGAGTGGGGTTTGAAGATCTGTTGCTACGCAAAAATATGCTGGGCTATTTCTTTTTCTTTTTGCCAAAGCGCTTGCGCAAGGCGCGCACGAATGGAAATACCTTTTCTATGAAGCGCTGCAGTTTGGATGGCTTCTTTTTGGGTTTATCGAAGTATTCGGTGCCGTCGCCATCGCCGTAGCGTTGCCCGTAACCGTAACCGTAACCGTAACCGTAGCCATAACCGTAGCCGTAGCCGTAGCCGTAGCCGTAACCCGAACCATAGCCATAACCGTAGCCGTAGCCCTTGCCCATGATATCAGTAGCGTTGACCAAAACGGCCAAGTTGGGTATTTTTTTATCGTGGTAGAGCCCTGCAGGGATGCTCAGCAAGCGGCGGTCGAGGAGCTCGGCGCGTGCCACGTATACAGTGAGGTCAGCAAATTTGGAGAGGTGCAAGGAGTCTGCCACCAGAGCCACTGGTGCAGTATCCAAAATGACGTAATCAAAACGACGCTGGGCTTCTTCCATAAGCGTTGCCATGCGTTCCCTGAGCAAAAGTTCAGACGGGTTGGGTGGAATATCGCCTGATAGAATATAATGCAAATTTGGATTGCCTGGGTCTTGGATCAAGACATCGTCAAAAGTGAGGCTTTCATTGACAATATAATTAGAAACCCCGGCTTTAGAGGTGATGTCTAGGTAACGGCCGATTTTGGGCGCACGCAAATCGAGGCCCATGACCACTACTTTTTTGTTGGAATGCGAGAGGGTATGCCCCATGTTGATGGAGATGAAAGTCTTGCCTTCACTAGCAATACTGGAAGTAAACATGATGGTTTTGCTTTTGTCGCCGTGTTGTTGATCGAGCAAGAAGTTCATGTTGGAGCGCACCATTCGGAAGGCCTCAGCGATGTGGGTACGGGCGTTTTTGGTGGCCACTACCGCGCGTTGGTCCTCATCTCCTTTTGGAATCTCGCCAATGGCTGGCAGCTTAAATTTAATGAGGTCGTGGATACCGTGCAATTTGCTATCGAGCAAATACTTTAGGTAAATGATGCCAAAAGGAATGAGCAAGCCCAAGGCAACTGCAAAAATATAATACTTATTGCGGTTTGGAGAAATGGGCACTCCGTTAGAGGCCGGCTCTAAGATAAGTTTGGTATTGCCGATAGAAGCTGCGGTTGAAATCTCGTTTTCTTCGCGTTTTTGAAGCAAGAAGATGTAAAGTGTTTCTTTGATTTTTTGTTGGCGCTCGATGTCGCGGAATTGACGCTCAAAACCAGGCACACTCGCAATTTTGCCTTGGTAACGGCGCTCTTGCTCAGTTAGTGAAGCTAGAATGATGCGCAGGCGCGACTTATTGGCCTTAAGGCCATCTTCAATGGTAGTGCGCAAACCCTGCATTTGCTCTTCCATGCGCAACACTTGTGGGTTGTTGGGCTTAGAATTCTTGAGCAAGCGCTCGCGGTCTAAAATCAGTTTGTTGTATTGGGTGGTGATCGCGACAATGGTACCGTCCTCAAAACCGAGGTTAGAAGGCAAGAGCGTGGTGTTGGTGTTGTGCTTGGCCAAGTATTCTTGAAGGTAATCGGCGAGTTTGAGCTGAACGCTTGTTTCGATGATTTTGGCCTCGGCTGCATC
>JBIKZM010000207.1:0-3442 GCA_044354735.1 Crocinitomicaceae bacterium | reverse complement strand
AAATACTTGTATTTGAGCGGACGCGTAGACATGCGGGCGGTGGAGCAAAGCATTCAGCAGCTGATACACAACGGTGTTGACTTAAGGACAGACGCCAATCCGTATTACGGACTCATTTATACGTCTTTTCAGGAGCGTGCTACTAAAATATCGCATGTCAATACGGGTAAACTAGCCACAAAAGCTGGCGATACCATCCTGACTAAAATTTGCAATACCATTGCCGGTGAAGAAGCGTTGCACGAGCGCGCCTACAAGTTTTTCATGAGTAAGGTCATGGAAATGGATCCGAATGGTGGCCTCACGGCGTTCATGACCATGATGAAGAAGAAAATTGTGATGCCAGCCAGCCTCATGGACCACGGTACCCAAAACAATAATTACAACAACTATGCGAGCATCACGCAAAAAATTGGCGTGTATACGAGCCTAGACTACGCGCACATCATCGATCATTTGGTCAAATTCTGGAATATCGACAAACTCCAAGAGCTCAATGACCAAGGCAAGCGTGCGCAAGATTACCTCGCAGGCCTTGCCGAACGCTATTACCGCTTGGCCGAAAGGCTACAAGAACCCGAAGAAGTGCAGTTGGTTTGGCTAAAGCATTAAAATCACTACCTTTGCGGGCATAATTCTCTCCATGAAACGCATCAACGAATACAAAAAATTATTTGGCATCGACAAACCTATTGTTTTAGCCGAACTCAAACAGTCTTACCGCGTTTTGGTCAAGCAATGGCACCCCGATAAGTTTCAGGATGGCGACCCTCTCAAAGTTGAAGCCGAAGAAATGGGCCGACGCGTAGTAGATGGCTACCATTTTTTGGTAAGTATTGCACCCGAAACCAAAGCGGCAAACTTAACAGACTACCAACGCACTACCAACGAATGTGGCATCTCCGATTTTCGCCACAAAGGCCTCTTGTTAGAAATCACTTTCACCGATGGCTCTTGCTATGAATACTTTGGCGTGAATGCCAATGTCTACAAAAAGCTGGTCAACGCCGACAAACAAGTGCGCTTTGCCAAACGCTTCATTTACGAAAGCTTTTTGTACCGCCAGTCTAAGAAAGCGACGGTAGAAGCATAAAAAAACAGCCCGGTTGCCCGCGCTGCTTCTTCACTAGGTTATCATTGTCCTTCAAAATTCAGATGAGTTGCGAAATTTGAGGCGATTAACATGCTATTAACCTAAGATTTGTACATTTATCTCATGAAAGAAAAGCTGTGTGTAGTATTATTTACATCGTTGTTTCTAATTGTAACAAATAATGCCGCTGCCCAAGCTTTTGCCCGTAGTTGGGATGCTTGGTTTGGGCAATTGCAAGTTGGTGCGAGCACAGGCATGGGCCAAACCGCGGCGTCTTACACCTTAGGTCTTTATAAATCAGCCCAAAACCACGGTTACGGCCTAGACTTTGGCGGTACCAACCTCAACAACTCCAAACTGCTTTGCGGCAACCTCACACTCAGTCAAGACCTGCTGCGCATTACCCGCAACAAACGCTCCCCTTTTTATCTCTACGGTCACGTTGGCTTAGGCCTCAGCCATTTGAGTAATGAACTATTAAATGACCAATTTCTATTGCGTGGAGACGACATGATTCATTTTCAAATCGGCCTGAGCCCTACTTTTTTCTTCTCTCGAGACTTTGCGCTGCAGCTCAGTGCCAAATACCAATCCCAAATACTTATCGATTATGAACTAGACCGGCTCTGGTCTCTGAACTTAGGAATATTCTTTTTAATTCCGAACTTCAAACCATTCTAGCCGCTACTTGTTGTATCCATAAAACCCTTCATGTCCTTAATAAGAATAGACCGCTCCGAAATCCAAAAAATGGACCGTTTAGAGCGCCTCAACCTCATCAATAGCTGCACCGGCTACAAATCTGCTAATCTCATTGCCACTATTTCCAACGAAGGCCAGACAAACGTTGCTATATTTTCTAGCGTTACACATTTGGGCAGTGACCCCGCACTCATCGGTTTTATTTTGCGTCCCACTACCGTGCCTCGCCACACCTACAAAAACATAAAGGAATACGGTTATTTCTCGGTCAATCATATTACTGCAGACCAAATGGCCGACGCCCACCATACCTCTGCCAATTACCCGGAAGAAACCAGTGAATTTGACATGACCGACCTCGAACCAGTTTATCATGGCGGCTGCCCAGTGCCTTTTGTCAAGGGAAGCCCCGTTAAGCTTTTGTGCAAATATGTCAATGAATACCTCATCGAAGAAAACGGCTGTATTCATGTCATAGCCTCCATTGAAGCGGTTTTCTACGAAGAAGAACTGCTGAGTGCAGATCACTGGCTGCAATTAGACAAAGGGAAGGTGGTGGCCATCAACGGCTTGGACGGCTATGCGCTACCACAAATTTTGGAACGATTTTCGTACGCAAGAGCCAAAAAATAAGCTATGAAGCCCATTCTACTCCTTTTGTTCCTTTCTACCCTTCTATTTTCCTGTATTTCAATTCAAGAAATTCCAGCCGTTGTTGAAATCTCTCAAATGCACCAACGCATCGCTGTTCTGCCTATTTCAGCAACAGTTGAGCGCAAAATCTGGATGAGTCAAGAAAAATACCTCGAGCTCAATAGGCTCAAAAGCGAAGAAACCCAACAGCGCGTTTACCGCTACCTCCAGTTTTATAGCAGAAACGGCAGCTTACATGCTGAAGTCATGAGCCCAGAAGAAGTCAATTCGATGCTTCACGGTGCGGGTTACCCTAACGCAGCGCTCAACAACAACGCACTGTGCAGCCTCTTGCAGGTAGATGCGCTCATTTACGGAACGCTTCAAGTACTTGAGCCCATCAATGAAGCAACAGCCATGATGCTGAATTCAGCCAACCCAAACTTCACTGCCATTACCAATATTGTGCAACTTAACCTTGTGCTTTACGACGCCAAAAGCGCCACACAAATCTGGAATTCCGAACAGATCAACCAAGGGCAAATGGGTTCCATTAAAGAAAATATGCAAAAACAAGTGTGCAGAAAAGCCGTCCGAAACCTACCCTACAACCTCAAGAAAAAACGCTATAAAAAAGCGTATCGTGAATTGAATGGGTTCTAGTTTGCAGCAAAATAAGTCTCGAAATAGGCATCCGTGAAAATAGGATAACTCAAACGTGCTTTTCGCAAATTGAATTCGACCTCAAGTGCTGAAGTATCCTCATTTAAACTTTTGGCAATATAGTACCTGAAAAAAGCAACGTATAATTCGATGAATTCACGGTATCCATGTCGGATATGCCCGTAGGGAATATTTTCCAAAATACTTATCGCTAAATGAAAATGCCCTTTTCGAAGCAACAATTTTACTTGTAGCACGCGGTGAATAGCAACTTGAGACATATGATACCAAAAATTGATTTGGTTGATCTGATGCTTGTGCGCTTCTAGAATTTGCTCGTGTATCTCTGAA
>JBIKZM010000290.1:0-3446 GCA_044354735.1 Crocinitomicaceae bacterium | reverse complement strand
CTTTCAACGGAAGTGTTGTCATAGATTTGATCCATTGATATGCCACCTCGAACAAAACTAAATACAATAAATGCTAAACTCGACCCAAGAAGTAGTTTGCTGGCTTGGCTAACCAAAGTGCCAATTACCGATGGATTTTCTTTGAGCATTTTGGCAAACATCGGAAAGAGGAGTCCTGCAAAAACCATCGCAAACATATAAAGCGCATCAATTAAGCGATAAGCTTGCGCATAATACGCAGCTTCTTGTTGGCTGTTGTCTACAGAAAAGTAAAGTAGCAAAAGCGCATCTATTCGGGTATAAAGTGTCATCAGTACGATGAGCAGCGCAAAGGGAAATGATTTTTTTACGATAGGAAAAATGGCATTCAGGCGAGGAAATTCCAACTTGGGTTTGAGTAGATACAAAGTCAAACCGCCAGAAACAAGAAAACTCAGCGCGTAGCAGCCGAATTGAAAAATACTATAGGTTTCAATATCGACTAGCTTGAAACCATCCGGATAAATGTAAATAATATAGCCCATAGACAAGATGAGCAAAAGGCGATCGAGGACACTCAAAAAGGCATCTAGGCGAAAGCGCTGCAGACCGGCAAAGTAACTCCGAAAAAAGGAGATATTCGCAATTAAAAATTGGTTGAGCCCGAGTAAAAGAATCAGCCTATATTCTGTCCAGCTGAGTGCAATAAAAACTTTGAGTAGGCCAATACCTGCAAGATATACGAGCATTAATAAAAAGCGCAGGCTTAGTATAGTTGAAAATAACTTTTTGGCTTCTGGCAAGTTTTGAGCACTTAGCCGCGTACTGTAGTTATTGACACCTAAATCAAAAACGATGGAGATGATCAGGCTAAAATTGAAAAAAGCAAAGTAAATCCCGTATTGCTGCCCAACCATATTTTGTACGGCGGCATCAATTGCAAAGATGGCCACGGGCTTCACAAGAAGGTTGAGCCCCAGTGAAAAGAAAAGATTGGAATAAAAACTGCGTTCTTTCATGCGCCTGAATGGTCAGGGCCAAAGATATGATTTTCTCTAAACTAGCGCAGCAAATTTACGTGACCCGTCAGGACTTTACGTTCGTCTAAATCCGGGTTTTTGTACAATATACGATAAGTATACACGCCAGCGGGCGCTTGGAAGGCGTCAGGCCCGTAAGTGCCATCCCATCCAACGAGGGCGTTGCGGCTTTCAAAAATGACTTCGCCCCAGCGGTTGTAAACCGTGAACTCATAATTTTGTGGGTCATAGCCAGAGTAGAATACAGGGCAAAATACTTGGTTATTTTGGTCGCCGTCAGGTGTAAAGCTATTTGGAATGTAGAGCAGCTCGTTGTACTGATAACCAATGCTAATGGAGGTGGCATCGGCACATTGTAAATCAGTGAGTGCGGTGAGTGTAATGGTGTAGCCGTTCATGGTGTTTTGGAAAACATGTGAAGGCTCGAATTCGGAGGCAAATTGCCCGTCGCCAAAATCCCAGACATAATTGGTTGCGCCCATAGACAAGTTGCTAAACATTACGTATTGTGCTTCTTGTGTAAATACACTGATGGGCGATTCAAAATCGGCTATTGGGAGGTTTTCAACGTAGATGTAGGCCAATTCAGTATAGGTGTCATAGCAACCAAAAGAGGTGGTTGCCGCCAAACTCACATCAAAGGTGCCACCGTTTCCAAACACAATTGTTGGCGCAGTGCCAGACGCAGAGAGCCCGTTGCTCGTAGACCAACTATAAGTGGTGTTGGTGACGTCGTCTGCGCTAAAGCTTACGGCGAGCGGCGCACAACCTTCTACTGGCGTGGCGCTAAATGTAACAATCGGAAGTGGGTGAACAGTTACGGTGCCTGTGGCTGGTAAACTCGGGCAATTGTTGAGTGTGTACACAACGGTGAGTGTGCTGTCTTGTAAGGGTGTAAATGTTTGATTGGCTCCGCCAATAACGCTATTTGGCCCCCAAGCATAACTTCCTCCAATTAAGTCGGGTGTTGCGGTCAGGGTAACTGGGTCAGCTTCACAAATTGTTGCGCTAGTCAGTGTTACAACTGGAATAGGGTTTACAGTTACTTGCGCAGTAGCTGCTGGGCTTGTACAGTTGTTTAACGTATAGGTTACTGTATAGTTGGTTCCGCTTGCAGGGCTAATGGAAATGGTGTCGTTCGTTTCGTTGGTCGACCAAAGAAAAGCGCCACCAGGTAGGTTGGCCGTAGCAATGAGGTTGATGACGTCACCAAAACACATGACTGCATTAGTAGTTTGCACTACTGGAATTGGATTGACTAATACAGTTGCGCTTGCGGTATCTTGACAACCCAATAAGTTGTAAATGACTGTATAGTTGGTAGTAGCGGCAGGGCTAACAGTAATACTTGAACTGGTAGCTGTAATTGGCGTCCAAGAATAGCTTCCGCCAGGCAGATCTACATTGGTATTAAGGGTTGTTGAGCCACCAAAACAGATTGTATCGTTAGCCGTACTGATCACGGGATAGGGTTTGACAACGATTGTGCCACTCACGCTTGGTGCTACGCAACCATTGGCACTTGTGTAGACCACACTATATGTTGTGGTAGCGGCCGGACTGATATTTAAACTAGCAGTAGTGGCACCAGTATTCCAAAGGTACGACCCGCCAGCACTCACATTATTTACAAAAAGCGAGCCCGCTGAGCCCACACAGACGGAATCTGTAGTAACAGTAGGTTGTGGTGTGGCCTCAACAGTAACGGTAACGTTGGCGGTTCCGGTACAGCCTGCTGCAGTGTATTCTACAGTGTAAGTACTTGTGGCAGTTGGAGAGACACTAATAGTAGGCCCGGTTCCAATTTGGGTACCATTTAAGAACCAGGTATATGTGCCTCCCGGGGTTACTGAATTGGCTGTAAGTGTGCCGCTATTTCCCTGACAAATGGTGATTGGGCTCGCTGTTACCGTTGGTCCAGGGTTGACAGTCACGGTGGTGGTGGCGTTGACTGTTCCACAGTTAGGAACCGTGAGCGTTACGGTGTAGGTACCGGCTGCTAATAAAGTAGGGCTAGCAATGGTTGGGTTTTGTTGGGTAGAGGTGTAGCCATTTGGCCCAGCCCACGCCCAAGAATAGTTGGTTCCGGTAGGGTTAGGAGTAGCGTCAAGAGAAAATGGCTGCCCTGCACAGATTGGGCTAGTATTAGAAGCCGTAAGCGTAGGTGTTTGGCAGCAGTTGATATACATGGAGATACGTCCGATATTGTAATTGACTTCTGACCAAATATTGGCCATTGCAGCACCTGTTCCCGCTGGGCAAGATTGCATACCGCTGCGTTGTAGGGTGGTATTGAATCCGTTGATACTCGTTACAAAATTGGCAGGCCCATAACTATTGACGCAATTGGCGCCTCTTGCACCGTATACACCGATAATTTCGCCTGCTGCAACTGGGATATTACATGCGATAACTTGTGTTGCTGGG
>JBIKZM010000025.1:0-10512 GCA_044354735.1 Crocinitomicaceae bacterium | reverse complement strand
CCGAAGAATTGTTTCAAGCAGAGGTCATTGAGGCGTATTTGCCAAAAATGCTCACCGAAGATGAAATTCGTGCCGAAGTGCAAGCTGCTGTAGCTCAAACAGGTGCAAGCGGCCCACAAGATATGGGTAAAGTTATGGGTGTGTTATCAGGTAAATTAGCGGGTAAAGCCGACGGTAAGGTTATCGCTGCACTTGTGAAAGAGACGCTTGCCAACTCATGAAAGCAGCTTTAGTTCAACTCATCAGAAGCCTCAATGCGAGAGGCTGGTCTCCAGCTACCTCAACTAATTATTCATTTATTGACGAACACCAACAATGTTGGGTCTCACGTTCCGGAGTCAATAAAGCCGATTTCACGGAACAAGACTTCATGAGCATAGATGACAGCGGCACCGGATCGGGCATGTTTCACGGCGTCAAACCCTCCGACGAAACCCAAATACATCTTTGGATTTACCGACATTTTCCAGAGGCCAAGGTCATTTTGCATAGCCACGGTAAATATCCGGTCTTGATTTCTCAGTTCAACGAAGATTTCTTTCCTGTTCAGGGTTATGAAATTCAGAAGGGTTTCAAAGGTTGCACGAACCACCTCGACAGCTTGCAAATCCCAATCATTGATAACCAACAAGATATCTCTGAGCTCTGCACATTTTTAGACGCTAGGCGAGCTGATATGCAACAACATTGCTTTATCATTGCAGGCCATGGCACCTATGCTTGGGGTGAAACTCTTTTTGCTGCCCAAAGACATCTCGAGACCTTAGATTATCTTTGTGAGTGCGAATTTTTACTCTAAAAAATGGCTATTCTATTTATTCCAGATCAAGGTGTTCAAATCCATGAAGCCTCAGCAATCAAAGCTTTTTTAACCGACCACCATATCCTTTTTGAGCAATGGGAGTGTCCTGTTCACTTCGATGACAGCGCTAGTCAAGAGGATATTTTAGCAGCGTATGCCAAGGATTTGAAGCCCTTCATGGATACCGGAGGCTATCAATCAGCCGACGTCATTTCCATCAATGCACTGACGCCGAATTACGATCAAATTCGGGCCAAATTCTTGGCTGAACATATCCATGATGAAGATGAAATCCGGTTTTTTGTCGATGGTCAGGGCTTGTTTTGGTTTCATTTGAATGGCGCTCCCGTCTTCAATGTACTTTGCCAACGAGGAGACCTCATCAGTGTTCCTGCAGGCACCAAACATTGGTTTGATGCGGGTCCTGAAAATCCGTTTGTAAAAGCGATCCGCATCTTTACTGATATGTCTGGCTGGACCCCTCTCTATACGAAATCGGGTATAGAAGGCAATTACCAACATTTTAAAGCGCCACATTTTGGATAAGCAAATCAAATATATCCTCACTGACATCGAAGGCACAACCAGCTCTATACATTTTGTTTATGAGGTCTTGTTCCCCTATTTTCAGGAGCATCTTAATGACCTTACCCAACATGCACAGAACAATGAGGTCAAGCAGGCTTTTACAGAAATCATTGAATTGGCAGCTAAGGAGGAGGGTATGCACCTCACCACAACAGAAGAAGTGCTGGCTTGTCTCAAACGCTGGAGCGAAGAAGACCGCAAGCTCACACCACTGAAGGCCGTCCAAGGCATCATCTGGAAAAGTGGCTATGAATCTGCACTCATCACAGGCCATGTGTATGATGACGTACCCACTGCACTCAATCAATGGCGCGCACTCGGCTTAAAAATCGGTGTGTTTTCTTCGGGTTCAGTGGCTGCTCAAAAATTATTATTCAAGTACAGCGATTTCGGCGATTTATCGGGTCATTTTTCGAATCATTTTGATACCACAACAGGTCCTAAAAACGAAATAGATACCTATATCAAAATTACGCAACTCTTAGGCTTAGCTCCCGAGCAAATTCTTTTCTTATCTGATATTCCTGCTGAACTCTCCGCTGCGGCACAAGCTGGTTTGCAAACGTTGCAACTTGTCCGGCCGGGTACAAGCGCCAATTGGCCAAGAACGGCCGAACACTTTTTGGAAATATAAAATGTATACGCACAAAAAAGCCACTCCGAGAAGTGGCTTTTTTTGTGTTTTAAAGAGCTTAGTTATTGGCTTAATTGTTTGTAGGAGCACCGGTATTGTTTACAGGCATTCCGCTTTCTGGAGCTGGACCAACTTCACCTTTGATGCGGATCACTTTGTTTGGCTCGTTGATGGCATTAGAAGTAATAGTAACGCTCTTGTTGATTGGACCCGGACGATTGGTATCGTATTTTACACGGATAGATCCTTTTGCGCCTGGTGCAATTGGTTCTTTTGGCCATTCAGGAACAGTACAACCGCAAGATCCTTTTGCGTTAGAGATGATCAAAGGCTCATCACCAATATTTTTGAATTCAAAAGAACAGTAAGGCTCACCACCATATTTGATGTTTCCGTAGTCGTGTACTTCTTTGCTGAATTCAATTTTAGCACCTTTTTCAATTTGTGCATTGACGCTGTTAAGGCCAAGTACAGCCATGAAAACAACACCAAAAGAAAGCAATAATTTTTTCATAAGTATCAGTTTAACTTTCCGAAAGATAAGGAGCTTCTTTCGGCGTTTTTTGTATTTAACACTTCATTAACATCTAGTCGCGCTTGAGCCAGCCGCGCTTGACAAAGAAAATGAAAAGGCCTGAAGCCAAAGCAAACATAAGACCTACAACGGTATAATAACCATACGGGTAGTCTAATTCTGGCATGTGTTTGAAATTCATGCCATAAACACCAACAATAAAAGTCAGCGGTATAAAAATGCTACTCACCACGGTCAATACTTTCATGATGTAGTTCATGCGTTGCCCTTGCACCGCATAGTATAGGTTTGCTAAACCGTCTAAAATTTGTTTGTGTTCATCGATGTCCTCCATCAGACTTACGCAACTGTTTCTTAGATTTTTGTAATAGTGCTGGTTGCTTGCTGCAATAAGCACGTTGTCCATAGATTCAAGTGCCGCAAGTAAGTCTTTGATGGGTTGTACAATTCTGCGCAAGCTGATGAGTTGCCTTTTTTGGTCTTCAATAGTGCGCAAAAGGTCGGCTTGCATTTTGGTATGGATGCGTTTGTCTATGCCGTCAATTTCATCTGAAACGATTGAGGCGCACTGAAACAATTCGTCGAGTAAGGTTTCGAGGAGGCGAAATAGCAAAAAATCAGCTTGTTGAGTTCTGATTTTACCTTTTGATTTCTCGATGCGTTCGCGCACTTCTCCAAAATGTAGCCCTTCATTGGTTTGAAACGAGAGTAAAAATTGTGAACCCAATACAAATGTGACTTGATCGGTTTGGTTGGCATCCAGATTCGTGTTTTGAAGCGTATGGAGCTGAAAAAACAAATAATTAGGGTATTCTTCAACTTTAGCGCGTCGGAGCGGCAAGAAAATACTTTCACAACTCAGTTTGTCTAAGCCTATCTTTTGGCAAATTCTTTCAATACTTGCGCGGTCTTCGAGGTCGTGAAAATTGAGCCAATAAACGTTGTCTTTGTCGATGAGCTTTGGATCAAATTCATCAGCAAAATCGCTAGCTGATCCTTTCTTTACAGCAAAAAAATCATGGCTGTATTGGTAGGCTTGTGCTTTTTGAGTTGGATTCATGTTGGTTTTTTGGCGTTAGTCCGCAACCCTTGCAATTGTCTTGCTGCTTAAAAAACAGTTGGTACACGTGCCTCAGCAGGTAAATTCCTGCGGTGAGAATAAGTGCCAAGACCAAGATTTGTTGCATGAGCGAAAGATAACGATAAAGTGCTTAAACCATCAGTTGAAACACGATAAATGCACTCAAATAAGCAACTACACCCATGAAAACCAACTGTAGGAGCGGCCATTTCCAAGAATTGGTCTCGCGCTTCACTACAGCGAGTGTAGCCATACATTGCATGGCAAAAACATAAAAGACGAGCAATGAAGCACCTGTTGCTAAGCTATAGGTGGCTTGCCCTTTGTCGTTTTTTTCTTCTTTGAGTTTCTCGATCAAGCGTTTTTGAATATCGGTGTCGTCGCCGACTGCGTAAATAGTAGCCAATGAACCTACAAAAACTTCGCGGGCGGCAAACGAACTCAGTAATGCGATACCGATTTTCCAATCGTAACCAAGTGGGGCAATTGCGGGTTCCATCCATTTGCCAAAATGCCCGATGTATGATTCTGATAGCAATACAGCGTTGTCGAGTTCTTGTTGTTTGGCTTGAGTGGCTTGAGTATAGGCTTGCTCTTGATGAAGTTTTTGAAGCGCGCGTTCTCTAGAAGCAGGGCCATAGGTGGCCAACGCCCATAATATGATGGAAATAGCAACAATAATTTTACCTGCATCAAAGACAAAAACTTTCACTTTTTCAAATACTGTGAAGCCAACGTTTGCGAGTCTTGGTGTTTTGTAATCAGGGAGCTCCATGAGATGAAACCCTGGTGTGCGGCTCTTGACGAGCAACTTGAGTAAGAAGGCGGTACCCAAAGCAAATACGATACCGAGCACATACAAGCCGAACAAAACAAGGCCTTGTAGGTTCAAGAAGCCGCCAATATATATTTTGGGAATCACCAAACTGATCAATAAGGTATAAACTGGTATTCTGGCGGAACAGCTCATAAAAGGCGCCACTAATATGGTGATCAGGCGTTCTTTCCAGTCCGAGATTGTTCTGGCCGACATGATGCCAGGAATGGCGCAGGCCACGCTGGAGAGCAGCGGCACAACGCTCTTGCCATTGAGCCCAAACGGACGCATGAGGCGGTCCATGATAAATACGACTCTTGATAAATAGCCACTTTCTTCTAAAAGCGCAATAAAGAAAAACAAGATGGCGATTTGTGGCACAAAGACCAAAACACCTCCAATTCCGGGAATGAGTCCTTGAGTGATGAGTTTGCTCAGCAATCCTTCGGGTAAATGAGCAGCTATCAGGCTACTCAAGCGCACGAATTGTCCGTCGATGTAGTCCATCGGGATGCTTGCAAAACTGAAGATGAACTGAAAAATAACGAGTAAAATCGCCGAAAAAATCAGGAAGCCGAATACGCGATGTGTCAGGATGTGGTCAAGTCGGGTAGACGGATTGACAACTGCGTTTTTGGAATCAGATACAAGCCCTAATGCCCTGATTTTCTGCAGGCGTTCATCGGAATTCTGCGTTTGTTCTGCGTCTGTTTGTAGCGTTTGAAAATTGTTGTCGTTGAAAGCGGTTCTTTCACTGTTATGAAGTTGGTCAAGCGATTTTATGATACGGTCTTTACCGAGAGAAACCCGCGCATTGGCTGTCACGACTGTTGCAGCTGGAAAGTGTTTCTGGAGCATATCGAGCTTGATTTCTAAGCCCTTTTTTTGGGCGCGATCCCACATGTTGAGTACCAAAATAATTGGAAAACCGAGATCGTATAGCTGACTAAAAAATAATAGGTTGCGCTCCAAATTGGCAGCATCGGCCACATAAATGATCGCCTCTGGATAGTCAGGGTGGATTGGGTTGTTGAGCACTTCTTTTACCACTTGCTCATCTAAAGAACGCGCAAAAAAACTATATGTGCCGGGGAAGTCGGTGAGTTGGTGTTGGCCTTGTGCAGTTTTGATACTACCCTTTTTTTTATCGACGGTTACTCCGGGAAAGTTACCCACTTGCTGGCGTAAGCCAGTCAGCATATTGAAGATGGTGCTTTTTCCAGTATTTGGATTGCCGAATAACGCGATTTTCATGACTTACAAAGCTACTAAAATTTGCTTTAAGCCATCTGGACTTCTACTTGCATAGCTTCTTCTTTGCGCATAGAGATGATGTTGCCGTTGATTTCGTAGGCGATGGGGTCACCAAATGGTGCTTTGAAAATCGCTTTGATTTTTTGACCTTTAGTCAGGCCCATTTCGGTGAGTTTGGGCCCTATTGTATTGTTGGCAATAGCTGAAATTTCTACGAGCTCATTTAATGAAATGGAATCCAGGGTTTGTGACATGTACAAATGTAAACTCATTTACAGAAAAAGCACATACCATTTTTGTGGTATTTTGAATCTTTCTAAATAAAATATCAAGACTTGGTCTGTAAAACCAAGCGAGCCGTATTACGGGTCTGTTGGCTCACTAAATTGGTCTTTCCCTTACTCATTTGAGCGAGAATCGCATCGTTGTAATGGCGGATGGTCACGAGCTCTAAATCTTCGTTGTAGCGGATGTGATAGCGCTCACCAAGCGCGCGTTGCAAACCTTCGACCTCCATTTTGTCTCGATCTATCAAAACCGAGAAATTGAGTGCTGAATTTTGCATCAGGTTGATATGAGCCCGCATGGTGGCGAGTGCTGCAAATATCTCAGCCAGCTGCTTTTCGGCAATAAAAGAAAAATCTTTGGAGCTAAAAGTCACCAAAACTTGGTTAAACTTTACAATATAGGACGGAATTTGGGCATCGCGCTCCGCATTGGCAGAAATAGTGGTGCCCGGAGCTGCCGGATCAAGGAAAGAGCGCACATATAAGGAAATGTTTTTCTGTTGCAATGGCTGCACTGTTTTCGGATGGATCACACTTGCGCCGTAATAAGACAATTCGATGGCCTCTTTAAAGGAGATCTGTGACAGCAGCTGGGTGTTCTCGAAGTATTTGGGATCGGCATTGAGCATCCCCGGTACATCTTTCCAGATTGTTACGCTTTCAGCTGCGCAACAATAGGCCAATATACCAGCGCTATAGTCTGAGCCTTCTCGGCCAAGGGTTGTGGTAAACCCTTCGGCGGTCTGGCCAATAAAACCTTGTGTAATGGCGATATCTACACGGTCAAACACTTCCTTGACGTGTTGTTGGCATAAATCGATGGTTTTGTTCCAATCGACTTGTGCTTCTTGGTAATGGTTGTCTGTGCGGATAAGCGCTTTGGCATCTAGCCAAGAGCAGCTATAGCTTTTATGGGTCAAATAAGCTGTCAAAATTTTACTTGAAATCAGTTCGCCAAAAGAAACGAGTTGGTCGTATTGAAACGCGTGGTTCTCTGCCAAAGGCTCGAAGAATAATTGCGCTATCTGTTCAAAGATGTCCTCGAGTTCTTGGTGAACTTGAAGATCAATTTCGGAAAATAAGCCTGCTAAAATTTCTTGATGATACGCTTTAAGATTGGCTAGCAGGTCTAAATAAATGGAATGATCCTGGGCATAAAGGGCATAGATCAGCTCCTCAAGTTTATTGGTGGTTTTACCCATCGCCGATACCACAACTAGTAGCTTTTGGTTGGGATAGCGGGCTAAAATAGCACTTACATTTTTGACAGCAGCGGCGTCTTTTACCGAAGCGCCTCCAAATTTAAAAACCTTCATCTTAGGCAAGTTTTTCAGCTAAAATTTTCATTTCAAGAGCAGGGGCATTTTTCTCATAAATAATGCGGTATACTGCGGTGAGTATGGGCATGTCCACCTCAAATTTTTGATTGATTTCGTACAAACTTTTGGTGGCGTAATAGCCTTCAGCAATCATGTTCATTTCGAGTTGGGCTGTTTTGACTGAATAACCTTTACCAATCATGAAACCAAAAGTGCGGTTGCGCGAAAAGTTAGAATACGCTGTTACCAATAAATCGCCAAGGTAGGCGCTTGTTTTGGTATCGCGGTGCACAGGATGCAACACATCTATAAATCGCTCAATTTCTTGAATGGCATTAGACACCAATACCGCTTGAAAGTTATCGCCATAGCCCAAGCCGTGGCAAATGCCTGCAGCGAGCGCATAGACGTTTTTGAGTACGGCCGAGAATTCTGTGCCGAAAAGGTCGTCGCTAGTGGTGGTTTTGATATAGCGACAACTCAGTGCAGCAGCCATTTGCTGGGCGCGTTGTGCATTTGAACAAGCTAAGGTAAGGTAAGAAAGTCGCTCCATGGCCACTTCTTCAGCGTGGCAGGGCCCCGAAATGATGCCAATGTGGTCATACGGAACACCAAAACTTTTGTGAATGAAGCGCGCCGGAATGGCATTGTAAGCAGGGATGATGCCTTTGACAGCAGAAAAAACAATTTTATTGGCAAAATGACTTTCGCCGATGCCGGCAAAAGCTTCTTCTAGAAAAGCGGCTGGCGTGGCAATGATAATCCAATCTGCGGCGTTCAAGGTGCTTTCTAGGTTGGCACTTAAAACTATTTGCTTGGTATCAAAAGATACCGATTGGAGGTATTTAGGATTATGTCCAAATTGCTGGATGTGTGCAATCGCTTCTTCACTGCGCATCCACCAATGGACTTGCGTGCAATTGTTGCAAAGAATTTTGACCAAGGCGGTTGCCCAACTGCCCCCTCCGATAACCGCAATTTTTTGTGGTGTTTCCATTTGGCAAAGTTAAACAATCCTAGACAACTACTTTGTTGCTAATTTTACAACAAAAAAAACATGCGCAGCAACCACGAAATCGACTACTTTATCAAAGGTGAAGAAATGCAGCTCATCGAAATTGAGCTCGATCCGCAAGAAACCGCTATTGCCGAGGCAGGTGCTTTTATGTACATGGATCAGGCCATTGAGATGCAAACTATTTTTGGCGACGGCTCTGCACAGACGGGCTTCATGGGCAAAATATTCAGTGCAGGAAAGCGCTTACTTACAGGTGAGAGTTTATTCATGACCGCTTTTACCAATCAAGGTTTTGGCAAGGCGCGCGTGGCTTTTGCTTCTCCGTATCCCGGTAAGATCATCGCTTTTGACCTCTTGCAATACAACGGCAAAGTTATCTGTCAAAAAGATGCGTTTTTGTGTGCGGCAAAAGGCGTGAGCGTTGGCATCGAATTTCAGCGCAAACTCGGAACAGGATTGTTTGGCGGTGAGGGTTTCATCATGCAAAAGCTCGAGGGCGACGGCATGGCTTTTTGCCACGCAGGTGGTTACATCACGGAAAGAACTTTACAGCCTGGCGAAGTATTGCGCGTAGATACAGGTTGTATTGTGGCCTACACACAAGATGTAGATTATGACATCCAATTTGTCGGCGGCATCAAAAATACCATATTTGGTGGCGAGGGCTTGTTTTTTGCCACGCTCAAAGGCCCGGGGAAGGTTTGGCTGCAAAGCTTACCAATTTCGAGACTTGCTGGCAGAATTTTGGCTTACGGCACCACTACCCGCAAAGAGGAGGGAAGTATTCTAGGTGGTTTAGGAAATCTGCTCGATGGCGACGGGCGTTAGGTCGTTCTGGGGTTGTTAAGTGAGCGCAAGCCGTCGGCTTCTAACGCAATGCGGCGGTGCTTGTACAATTTCCCGATGGCTTGCTTGAAAGTCTTTTTACTCAAGCCCAATACGGCTCGTACCTCATCGGGGTCGCTTTTATCTGTGAGTGCCAAAAAACCTTCTTGGGCTGCGAGCGTGTCGAGTATTTTTTGCTCGGCAGCGTCATATCGGCTGTCGTTGGGAACTTCAAGGCGAATATCTAATTTGCCGTCTTCGCGTACTTTGGCAACGTATCCTTTGCATTCTTGCTCGCTTTGTACCGGTTGGCTAAGGTGATCTCTAAAAATGAGCCCTTCATAGCGGTTATTGACAATGACATTTCTGCCTAATTTTCCTTCATCGCAGATCAATAAATCAACTTCTTGACCTTCCAAACTTGCGTCCTGACAAAGGCTCAGCACTTTTTTGACCTTCATGCTGCCAAATAAGCGGTCGGTTTCAAAGTCGTAGAGTAAGGTAAATAATTCGCGATCGCCAATGACCAAGCGCTGACGCTGTTCGGCAAAAGGTACAAACAAATCTTTATCTAAACCCCAGTCTACAAAAGCCCCGTAAGGATTGACCTCAACGACATTTAAAAAAGCGAGTTCGCCGAGTAATATATGAGGTGTTTCCTTGACAGCCACCATGCGCTCCGAAGAGTCTTTCATGACAAAAACTTCAACCTCGGTACCTTCTTCCATTTCTGGGGTAAGGTATTTGTTGGGCAGGAGGATTTCATTTTCTTGTAAATCGACAAGATAAGCTCCAGGAGGTGCAAAGCGCTTGATGGTGAGGGTATTGATTTTTCCGAGTTGCATAGGGCTTATTCTTGGTAAGATTCTGGGTTAGTTTGTTTTCTAAATAGTCGAAATCGACGCCTTTTTTTGTTTGTGGTTGAACTTTCTTTGGGGTCGTTGGTGTTGGGAAGAGCTGCTTGATGCGTGCCATTATCCGGGTTTTGTTGGTCTGAGGGGTTCATCCAGTCGCCGCGCATGCGGTTCTTTTCGACCTTTCCTGTTTTTTGATTGAGCGCATAATAATAGCGCTCGCCGACGTCTTGGGGGTTGGTGGCAATGACATCTGCTTCGAGGTTCCAGAGTTCGCGGTCGTAGTCGTAAACATACGCATCGTAAGACATATCGGGAAAATAATAGGAGAACACCCCCTCTAGGGCAGTAGCCTCCGGAGACAGGTGGTCAAAAACAATGCGCGCGCGCTTAGGTTCAAACTCAAGTGACATGCTTGCCATGTTGGCGTATTCAAAAACAACGCGCTTTTTCAATGTTTTGGGTTCTTTGAACACAGGGCTGCCGAATTTAGCACTC
>JBIKZM010000024.1:0-10528 GCA_044354735.1 Crocinitomicaceae bacterium | reverse complement strand
AGAGTAAGTCGATGCCGATTTTAAAAGCCTCACAGCAATGTGGGGCTTTTTTTTTTTGAGTAAATTTATTTGGACGTTATTGTCCTTTTCCAATCGCAAAAACCGTCGGGATTTTAGCTAAATCATAGGCTTTTTCTCTCCAGTCCAGAACGGTCATGGTTCTAATTGATTGACTCGGTAAAGTGATATTGGATGCAATACAAAGCTCAGTTAAATCTCCCACTTCATTGAGAAGATCTTCTAATACATTCATATTTCTAAAAGGAGTATCCATAAATAGATGGGTATGCCCATTTCTTTTTGTATCCATCTCAAAATCTCGGAGTTTTTTAACGCGTTCTTTGCGTTCTTTTGGTAAATATCCATGAAAAGTGAAGTGTTGACCATTGAAACCACTGCCAATAAGGGCAAGTAAAATGGAAGATGGCCCGACTAATGGTTTTACATGAATGGATTGTGTATGAGCTAAATGTACGAGTGCCGCACCTGGGTCAGCAATCCCTGGGCAACCGGCTTCAGATATGATACCCACATCAATTCCTTTGATCAAGAACATCAATAAATCCATAAGTTCAGACTCTTTGGTATTCTTGTTCAGAATTTTAAATGTGCAGTCATCTATCGGGAAATTGCGGTCCATTTTGCGCAGTAATCTTCGTGCACTTTTGATCTCTTCTACGGCAAAAACGCGCAGTTGAGTTGCTTGTAGAATAACTTCTTGCGGGATGATATCTGCAGTGCTTTCTCCGCCCAATGTATTGGGAATGAGAAGTATACATCCTTTTTGTTTATTGCTCATGAAATAGTTTTTGGATGAGGGCGTCGGTAGCTTGATCTACTAATTGATAGACCGCTTCGAAATCTTCGAGTGTACCGTAATAGGGGTCTGGAACGTCTAATTGTTGGTTTGGATGTAAATAATCCAGGAAAAAAGCGACCTTTTTTTGGTCAGCTTCATTTTGAGCAAGCGCAAGTACATTGCTATAGTTGGAATGATCCATGACCAATATATGGTCAAATTTTTCAAAGTCCTTAGAGGTAAATTGTCTGGCACGCAAAAAATCAAGTTGCGTTCCGTGCTTGCCTGCAGTACTGATCATGCGCGTATCTGGCGCTTTACCAATGTGGTAATTGGCTGTGCCAGCGGAGTCAACAATTGCATCTAGATTTTGCGCTTTGATCTTGCGTAAAAGTAAACCATCTGCAAGCGGAGAGCGGCAGATGTTGCCGAGGCAAACCATGAGAATACGCTTGGCCAACAGGTGCTTATTGAATGGTCAGTTTCTTCTCGAGTTCTTCGAGGTAATGACGGAATTGCTTGTCAGTTTCTGAAAGATTGACAACTGTACGACAGGCGTGAAGAACCGTTGCGTGGTCTTTGCCTCCGCAATGTGCGCCAATACTTGCCAAAGATGATTTGGTCATTTTTTTGGAGAAATACATCGAGATTTGGCGTGCTTGCACCACCTCACGCTTGCGCGTTTTGGATTTGAGCATTTCGATTGGCAAATCAAAGTAGTCGCAAACGACTTTTTGGATATATTCTATAGAGACCTCACGGGCTGTGCTGCGGACAAATTTGTCTACCATTTGCTTGGCAAGCTCTAGGGTGATGGCTTTTTTGTTCAGTGATGCTTGCGCAAGAAGGGTGTTGAGTGCGCCTTCAATTTCGCGAACGTTTGTGTTGATAGAATAGGCCAAGTACTCCACGACTTCACGTGGGAGTTCAATGCCACTTCCGTACATTTTCTTTTCGAGAATAGCGATGCGTGTTTCGAGGTCTGGCGTGCCGAGGTCGGCAGAAAGCCCCCATTTGAAACGAGAAAGCAAACGTTGCTCCATACCTTGCATCTCTACAGGTGCCTTATCTGAGGTAAGAACTATTTGCTTGCCGTTTTGGTGTAGGTGATTGAAAATACTGAAGAAGACATCTTGGGTACGTTCTTTACCTGCAAAGAATTGGACGTCGTCAATAATCAAGACGTCGATCATTTGATAGAAATGAACGAAATCATTGGTTGTTTGATTTTTGATAGCGTCTATGAATTGGTGTGCAAACTTTTCTGATTGCACATACAATACGGTTTTGTTAGGAAAGCGCTCTTTGATAGAAATACCAATGGCGTGCGCTAAGTGTGTTTTGCCCAAGCCAACACCACCGTAAAGTAGCAATGGGTTGAAAGCAGTACCTCCAGGTTTGTTGGATACCGCAAACCCTGAGGCTCTTGCCAAACGGTTGCATTCTCCTTCAATGAAGTTTTCAAAAGTGAAATTAGGAATCAGGTTTGATTCAATGTTTACTTTTTTGAGCCCAGGAATGACAAACGGATTTCGAATTTGCTTTTCGTCGGCATTGATAGGCATGTTGACGGGCGCATTTTTTAAATTGATTGAATTGTTGGTTGGGAGTTTGACGGTGTAAGGGCTGCGTGATTGGGTGTTGTTTTCCATCACGATGCTGTATTCTAGTGTGCCATCTTGGCCAAGTTCTTTTTTGATGACTTTGCGCAAAAGGGTAATGTAGTGCTGCTCGAGCCACTCATAAAAAAAATGCGACGGCACCTGGATCGTAAGCACTGGACCCTCCAATCTGACGGGTAAAATGGGCTCAAACCAGGTTTTGAAGGCCTGCAGTGATATGTTATCTTTGATAACTTTTAAGCAGGACTCCCATGCACTTTCGTGGCTAGTATTCATAGTTTTGTAGGTTGTTCTCGTTGTTTGTAAATAATCGTGGGGTCACGACATTTGGTTGAAATAAAGAGAGAACAAAGATTCTAATAAAAAAGTTAAAAAAAAAGCGCGTAGGGTATTGCTTATTAAAAAAAAAAGACTTGTATATAAAATAATTTTAATGTTGCCATCATTCTCTAGTGCTTGTTAAATTTACAATAGCTTAACAAAACTCACAAGTAATTAAGCATAAAAAAATATAAACATGCAAGATAACTTAAACTTGACTCATTTGGGGTTTTCAACATTTATCAGAGTGCGTTATGCAGAAACTGACCAGATGGGTTATTGTTACTATGGCAACTATGCCAATTATTTTGAAGTTGCTAGAGTGGAGGCCTTGCGAGAGCGAGGAGTGCGTTATAAAGAAATGGAAGAAAATGGCGTTTTGCTCCCTGTGAAGAAATTTGAAGTAGCTTATCACCAACCTGCTAAGTATGACGACTTATTGGAAATCCGCACTCGGATAGTGCAGTTAGAAGGTGTGCGCATTGCTTTTGAATACAAAACTTACAATGAAAGAGGGGACTTGTTAAATGAGGCTTATACTTTGTTGGTATTTTTAAGTGCTGAGACGCAAAAACCCATCGCTATTCCAAAAGCAATTTTAGATCAACTAAGCTAAATAATATGAGCGCATTTGAATTTCAACTTTTTGACCCCAAAGTCCGCAAGCTTTCTTTTCAGACGAGAAGCGGAGAAACGCGTGTGGGCGAACACCTAAGCCAACAAGCACTTGCTGAGGCTAAATATGTCTTGATTGGTATTTGTGAAAATGCTGGTCCACAAGCTAATTTCGGTAGGCCGGGTAGTGAAAATGCATTTGGTGCGTTTACAAAGACCTTCTTTAACTCACAGCATTTTGTGGGGGCTTCTACTGAGCAATTGGCTTATTTAGGTGTTATTCAACAGCTCAAACAGCCAGCAGACCAACCTGAGGCTGCCGCATTTGTTGAAGAACTCGATGCACTTTTGTTAGCGACACTGCATACCTATCTAGGTGAAGGCCAGATTCCAATTGTTGTAGGTGGAGGGCACAATAATGCACTTGCTCTGATGCGCTGGGCTGCTCAAAGAGGGCCGTTAAGTGTCGTGAATATCGATGCACATGCAGATTTGCGCCCGACGGAGAAACGCCACAGCGGCAATTCCTTTTCTTTTGCGCTACAAGAAAATCTCTTGGCGCAATACGGTGTATTTGGCTTGCATGAAGCGTTTAATAATTCATTTATACGTTCCCAATTGGCGCAAGCTCAAATCAGTTATCGCTTTTTTGAAGATTATTTGCAGGGGCCGCACCAACTTTACGATGACGTTTTGGGATTTGTGCAGCACCAGCATCATGCTGTGGGTTTGGAAATCGATATGGACGCCATTGCCTTGATGCCTAGTTCCGCGTTTAGCCCTTCTGGATGGCAACTCGATCAAATACGCACGCTGCTACTGAAATTGGGCCATATCCGCCCTCAAATTGCATATTTAAACCTAACGGAGGCTGCTCCGAGCGATGATAAGGACGATTTAATTGTTGGAAAAGCACTCACTTATTTAGTGCGCGATTTTTTGCGCTTAAATTTATAATACAGAAGTAAACAAGTATATCTAAAGAAAAAGAGGCTCCGAAGAGCCTCTTAAAATCAACCTGTAGCAAAGTTAATTTGGATAGGTCCGCATACGCAAGAATTTTAGAAAGGTTACACTCAATTAACACTGGACTCTTGAAAAAGTTATTGAAGTGCTGCGGCCAATGTATGTGCAGCGTCTATTTTTGTCTGGAATGGATGCACAGACAACTATACAAGCTTTGGTTCGCCTGATAGATGACCCTGATGAACTGGTTTTTCAGCAGGTACGAGATGAACTCATGAAGTTTGGCTCGCAGGTTTTGCCTGTATTAGAGCAATCTTGGGAGCAAGATTATTATGGATTATTGTTTCAAGACCGCGTAGAAAACCTCATTCACGACATCCAATTTGAGACCGTTAAAAATCAATTGAGTATTTGGCTGCAATCGCCAGATAAGGATTTACTAACAGGCGCTATCATCATTGCTAGGTATCAATATCCCGGCATGGATGAAGACCTTTTGCACGAGCGCATTCAATCTATTCGCCGCGACATTTGGTTAGAGCTCAATGACCATCAAACGGCATTTGAGCAAGTCAAAATCTTCAATCGCATCTTTTTTGGAATGCACCGCTTTAGAGGCGATCGTCAAAATTACCATACCCCGGCTCATTCTTATATCAATACCGTATTGGAAAGTCGAAAAGGCAATCCTTTGAGTCTTTGCGTAATTTACAGTGTTATCGCACAATCGTTAGATTTACCTATATATGGTGTCAATTTGCCGAATCATTTTGTGCTGGCCTATATGGATAGCAAGCATTCTGCTTTTAGTCTACAGCAAGAAGATGAATATGGTGTTTTGTTCTATATCAATGCATTTGCAAAAGGCAGTATTTTCGATGCCAATGAAATCAAAGAATTCATCAAAGGCATTCATTTACAGCCCGACCGCAGTCATTTTGAGCCTTGTTCCAATTCAGCTATTCTCAAAAGAATGCTGTCTAACCTGATCTATGCGTTTCAGCAAGTTGGATCTGCTCAAAAAGTTGCAGAATTACAAGCTTTAAGGAACCTGATCCCTTAAGTCATTTGCGCTTTTCTTCGTATTTTTGACTAAAACAAATTCATGTCCAGTCCATATCAAGTTGCGGAGCGCTTTATGCGTTACGTTCAAATCGATACTACTTCAGATCCGAACTCAAGTTCTTTTCCATCAACCGCCAAGCAGCGCAACCTCGCGGTGATCTTGTTCGAGGAATTGAAAGCGTTGGGGCTTCAAGATGTAGAAATTGACGAATGGTCTTATGTCTTTGCCACTATTCCATCCAACGTTACACAGCCGCTGCCAACCATTTGTTTTTGCTCACACATGGACACCGCCCCAGATTGCAGCGGAACAAACGTAAAGCCAATTCTGCATTCAAATTATACGGGTGCGCCAATTGTTTTACCCGACGATACTAGTCAGGTGTTACGTACCGACGACCATCCTTATTTGTTGCAAAAAATAGGCAACGACCTCATTACTGCCAGCGGACACACCTTACTCGGTGCCGACGACAAAGCGGGAGTTGCCATTATTATGGAGCTTGCTGCTTACCTCATGGCGCAGCCAGAAGTGCCTCATGGGCCTATTCGCATTTTGTTTACACCCGATGAAGAGGTGGGCAGAGGAGTAGAGCAGCTCGATATGCAAAAACTCAACGCCGATTTTGGCTACACCCTTGACGGTGGCCCGCTCGGAGACATCGAAGACGAAACCTTTTCGGCCGACGCCGCAACACTTACTTTTCACGGCATTAGCGCACATCCAGGCTATGCCAAAGGCAAAATGATCAATGCCATTAAGTTGGCTGCGGCTTTTGTAGAGGCGCTTCCAAAAACAAATTGGTCTCCCGAAACCACTTCTCATCGCGAAGGTTTCGCGCATCCAACAGCCATTGAAGGAAGCCTGGAAAAAGCAACGGTTCAGCTCATCTTGCGCGACCACAACACCGCCCTCATGGAAAGTTATCCGCAAAAACTAGAGGCCTTGGCCGCTCAGGTGGTAGCTGCACATCCAGGCGCGCGTTATGAAATAAAAGTACAGGAGCAGTACCGCAATATGAAAGAAATTTTAGCAGGTGTGCCATTTGTGGCAGACTACGCCGAAGAGGCGATGCGCAAGGCGGGCCTACAACCCAAACGCGCTATTATCCGAGGTGGCACTGACGGCTCAAGACTTTCTTTTATGGGCTTACCTTGTCCGAATATCTTTACTGGCGAGATGGCCATTCATTCTAAGCTCGAATACGTCAGTATTCAAGACATGGAAAAAGCAATCGATACACTTGTTGAACTCGTCCAAATCTGGAAAAATCATCCATGGACGCAAGCTTAATCATCAAAGACATCCAAGCTAAAAAGTTTGCGCCCTTGTATTTTCTGCACGGGGAAGAAACCTATTACATCGATTTGATCACCGAGGCCCTGCACAAAAATGCCTTAGAAGAGCACGAACGCGATTTCAATCAGACCATTCTTTATGGAAAAGATGCCGATTCTTTGGCCTTGCAGAGTGAGCTAAAAGCCTATCCTTTGATGTCGGAGCGCCGGTTGGTTATTCTTAAAGAGGCGCAAGACTTCAAGCAAATAGATGCGCTAGAAGCTTACTCGGAAACCCCAAGCCCCACCACTATTTTTGTGGTGTGCTACAAACACAAAACCTTCGATGCCCGTAAAAAGCTCCTCAAAAACTTTGCAAAAAACGGTCTCATTTTCAAGTCTGATAAAATTCGCGAGTACCAACTCCCAGACTGGATTGCGAAATATGTCAAAGGATTAGGTATGCAAATCAATGGCAAAGCCACCATGCTTTTAGCCGAATTTTTAGGTGCAGACCTCGGGCGTATCGCCAACGAAATTGAAAAGCTGCGCACTGTTCTAGGTGCTAATACAGCGATTACTGAGCAGCACGTCGAACAACACATCGGCATTTCCAAAGACTACAACATTTTTGAGTTGGTCAATGCGGTTGCCCAAAAGCAAGCAGATAAAGCATTTAAAATCGTTCAGTATTTTGAATACAATCCAAAAGCAGGTGAGCTTGTCGTGATTGTGCCGGCACTATTTAAATTGTTCTCACAACTCATGCGGGTACATTTCACCCCCAATAAAAGCAGAGAAGCCATTGCCAGCAGCGTTGGCGTTCATCCTTTTGTGGCGGGTGAGCTCTTGTCCCAACGGCAAAATTACGACCCTAAAAAAATTGCAGTAATCATTGCCTTGCTGCACGAATACGACCTCAAAGCCAAAGGCGTCGGAAATAGCCAAATGGATAATTCCGAGTTGCTCAAAGAATTGGTTTTTCAAATCCTTTACGCATGAGTATTTTCTATGCACCAACGCTGCAAGCGGATCAAACGCATTACCAACTCAGCGAGGAAGAGTCTAAGCATTGCATTCGCGTATTGCGCATGCAACAAGGCGCGCCCATCCAATTGATCAATGGCTGCGGTTTAGAAGCGCAAGCCCTACTCCAAGATGCACATCCTAAACGCTGTATCTTGCAAATGATAACGGTTGTGCAACATGAGCCAAGCCCCGAGGTGCACATTGCTATGGCACCAACCAAGAACATGGATCGCATAGAGTGGTTTTTGGAAAAAGCAACAGAGCTCGGCCTCACCAAACTTTCTTTATTGAACTGTGAGCACAACGAACGCAAGCAAGTCAATACAGAGCGTCTTGAAAAAATTGCAGTGGCCGCCATGAAGCAGTCCAAAAGATTTTATCTTCCTGTAATTGAACCCTTGCAGCGCTTTTCAGATTTTATTACAGCTCACCCTTTGGGCTATTTTGGACACTGTTCAGAAGGACCTAAAATACCAATGGGTAAGCTCGATGGGGCAAAGCCTTTTTTGATTGGCCCAGAAGGCGATTTTTCAGCAGAAGAAATTTCACTTGCCTTACAATCTGGCTATCAAGCCGTAGAAATGAGCTCATTCAGACTCAGAACAGAAACGGCTGCACTTTTGGCCACAACTGCATTCATTTCAAAATAGGCGTTTATTTGGTGTATTGATACACCTCAAAATTTGCCTCGTGTTTGTCGTTAAGGGTTTGTTCAAACAGCAAGGATTTTTGGTAGCTTGAGACGTCAAAATCGGGAAAGAAAGTATCCGCACTATATACTTTATCGATGTGTGTCAGGAATATTTCATTGACGAGTCCGCTCTCTAGCGCCAAGGCATAAATTTGCGCTCCACCGATTACAAAAGCTTTTTGTCCTTCTTCTAATTGCAGCTGCTGCAAACAATCAGCAAGCGAGGAAAAGACCAAGCAACCGGGAGCTTCAAAATCAGGTTGCCGGCTCAAGATGACATTTTTGCGACCGGGTAGTGGTCTGAATTTTTCGGGAATGGAATCATAGTTTTTTCGGCCCATAATTACGACATGACCTTTGGTTGTTTCTTTGAAAAACTGCATGTCGGCGGGTAGGTTCCACATGAGGTCGTTGTTTTTACCGATACCGTTTGCCGCATCGAGTGCTGCAATCATGGAGAGGGAAGCAATCATATCGCTACTGCTGCTTTAATGTGTGGATGCGGGTCGTAGTTGAGCAATTCAAAATCTTCGTACTTGAAATCGAAAAGATTCTTGACTTCTGGATTGATGCGCATAGTGGGCAAGCTTCTGAAATTGCGAGAAAGTTGAAGATTTGTTTGTTCAATATGGTTGCTGTACAAATGTGCATCGCCAAGTGTATGAATGAAATCGCCGGGTTGAAGGTCACAAACTTGTGCCATCATCATGGTGAGCAAGGCATAAGAAGCAATGTTGAACGGTACGCCTAAAAATGTATCGGCACTGCGCTGATACAATTGACAGCTCAATTTGCCATCGGCTACGTAAAATTGAAAAAACGCATGGCAAGGCGGCAATTTCATTTGTGGAATTTCACCCACATTCCAGGCAGATACAATAATGCGACGGGAGTCTGGGTTGTGCTTGATTTGATCAATGACTTGCTGAATTTGATCGATATGCTGCCCACTTGCTGTAGGCCAACTGCGCCATTGTGAGCCGTAAACCGGACCTAATTCTCCGTTGGCGTCGGCCCATTCGTCCCAAATACTTACGCCGTTTTCTTTCAGGTAGGCGATATTGGTTTCTCCTTTTAAAAACCACAATAATTCGTGGATAATCGAGCGCAAATGTAGTTTTTTGGTTGTGATACACGGAAATCCATTGGAGAGGTCAAAGCGCATTTGATAACCAAATACAGAAATGGTGCCTGTTCCGGTACGGTCTTCTTTTTGAACGCCGTGTTCGAGGATATGAGAAAGGAGGTCGTGGTATTGTTTCATGAAAAAAAACTTGCTAGACCACGAAAATAGTAATTATTTTAGCCCTATGTTGAGATTAATTTGTTTGATTGTTATAGTATTTGCCATGACCACGGCTTCCTTCGGGCAAACCCAAACCATCAAACGCAAATACCGCGGAATTTACGAAGGAACAATCCCCTCCTATGAAGTGCGTATGGGGCAAGAAATGATGGCCGTGAAAGCGACAAATATGCACGTCTACCTAGACCGAGACAGCATGTATTTAGAAATAGGATCTTATCGTTACAACTCATCCTTTCAGTTGGAAAAAATAAGTGCGTCCTTGATGATCACCGCAGATCGGGAAAATTCCGGGATTCCCGAACAATTGATATTTGATCCAAAAACGAAAACAATCATTCGAAAGGGGCTCCATCCTCAGCCCGATGTTACCTTGACGCGTTCAGGAAAATTACCGCGCAGGTAACCACAAACTGAAGGTTGTTCCTTTTTCAGGTATGCTTTTGGCGTCAATTTTCCCTTTGTGTGCATCTACAATGAGTTTGACGTAGTACAATCCCAAACCAAAACCTTTGACGTCGTGGATGTTTCCAGTCGGAACACGATAAAATTTATCAAAAATGAGGCGCAGATCTTCTTTTTTGATTCCGATGCCGTTGTCTTGGATCTCGATTTTGAAGCCATTTTTTTCTCCTTTTACCACTATATGAATCAGCGGCGCTACTTTGCAATATTTGACGGCGTTGTCTACGAGGTTAAAAAGTACGTTGGTGAGGTGAACGGGGTCGGCAATGAGGGTGGCAAGTTCAATTTCTTTGGCAATGGTAAACTGCCCATCGCCGGAGGCTTGGTTGAAGTCAAAGTTTTCCTTGACGTCGTCCAAAATGCTATAAATC